>JBGTEI010000484.1:0-1796 GCA_041747875.1 Pyrinomonadaceae bacterium
GCGAAGAGCATTACAACACGATCAGCGCTTTTATAAAATCGATGCGCGCAAGCGACGCAAATGCGGCGATCTATTATCTGGCGCGGATGGTCGATTCGGGTGAAGATCCGAAGTTTATTGCACGGCGGATGGTGATCTTTGCTTCGGAAGATATCGGACTCGCCCAGCCGACGGCGCTTGTTGTTGCAAACGCGGTTTTTCGCGCAGTTGAGACGATCGGTTTACCGGAATGTGTATTGAATTTAGCGCACGGCGTTGCATTTTTAGCTAATGCGAAAAAAGACCGTTCGGCATATAACGCCTATAAAGATGCGATGAAAGATGTTCAAAAACATGGTAATTTACCCGTTCCGCTAAAACTCAGAAATGCACCTACAAAGCTAATGAAAGAAATGGGTTATGGAAAAGACTCCGGCGAAAGCAAGGATCTTTTGCCAAAAGAACTCGAAGGTAAGAAATATCTTAAATGATCCGCGCGCGCTTATTCATAGCTCAGTGCTTCGACCGCATCAAGCCTCGCCGCACGCAGCGCCGGATACAAAGCTCCGATCAAACCGCTTATCACGCCCATGGTTAATATGACCATTATTATCCCAAATTCGATTTGAACATTTAGTGTGGTCGTTCTCGTAAGTACGAATTTTAGTAAAATAGTCATCAGTACGCCGGAGACAACCCCGCCGACACTCATCAAAAGTGCTTCCTGAACGACTATCCATATGATCCCGCGCGTCGACATTCCAAGCGATTTTAGAATACCGATCTGCCGCGTTCGTTCGGTGACGATGGTGTACATCGTCAGCAAAATTATCAATGCGCTTACAACTCCGGCGACACCGATCACGACATTGAGAAATATATTGAGCGCCGGAATACTTTGTAAATAAAGTTCTTCAAGATCCTTTGTAAAGATTATTTGATTATCCGGAAACTTCTTGTTGATATTTGCTGCAGCCGTTTCGGCCGTTACGCCTTCCTTAACCTTTATTAAAAAAGCAGATGCGCGATTTTCCGCACCGAGCTGTTTTTGGAGTGTCGCAAGTGAAATCTTTATTCTCCCGCCCGCTCCAGGATCGTAGGTGCCGACCAGTTTGAATTTTCTATCATAAAGATCGATCGAATCGCCAACCTTTAATTTCCTTTGCGGAAGCCAACCGCTATCGGCCATCACTTCGTCTTCGCCGTCAATAAATTTCCGACCTTCGATCACTTTGAGCCCCGACATTTTCGCGTATTCGTCAAAATTCACACCGTCAATAAGCCGGCTTCCGGTGCTCGCATCTTTAGCACTTGCGGTGTTCTGCGCGATCGGTATCGCATTTTCGATCCCATCGATCCTTTTGATCTCCGCTGCCAGATCGACGTTTAAACTCAATGAATCCGAGCCTGTCAGCCCCATCGCGCCGGAAGGACGAAACAGTATTTCCGCACCGACATTTGCCTCGCGCTGCGCGCGTTCGCGCAGCGAACCGTTTGCTAACCCGGTCGTAAAAACGATCAGTAATACCCCTATCCCGATGCCAAAAATGCTAACGAATGTCCGCATTGGCCGGTGCATCATATTGGAAAAAACAAGATTGTTCATAAATTACGAAAACGTTGAAATTATTGCGGTTTTCATTCTATTTGATTTCAAAAGGTAAGCAAATTGAGAAAGGCCGGGAACGTCGACGAAGAATCGACTTTCCCGCTAAAACTCCTCAGGCGGAAAAACGCATTTCTGACAGCGAGGATTATCTTAACGACCTAATTCGGCTTCCGCTGCGATAAATCCAAAGCTAGACCATTGGTCACCT
>JBGTEI010000485.1:0-5691 GCA_041747875.1 Pyrinomonadaceae bacterium
AGAATCAGTCCGACCATGATGACCGTCATTATCGGTAATTTCTTCAGCATGTTTTGTTTCATAAATTTGTATTTTTGTCCTAATTTAATGTGCTCATTTTATTACTCACAATGCCACGAGATCCGGCTTGCGACGATTCGCACGTCTTACGTTTACGGTATCGACGCACAAACTGCCTGAGCCCAGACAGTCTGCCCGTTCGCCACCGAAATAAAGTCAATACCCCAACCGCGGTCGCCGGTTTGTCTGCCGCCAGTGTCGACCGCACGATTGCGCCATACACGCGCAACTTCAAATCCGGCATTCGACCAGTAACCACCGCCCAATACCTTCTTGTTTCCCGGGCAGACCACCGAAACGTTGCCGGGCGAACCGGGTGCTCCAGTTGTAGCGCTGGCCTGGACTGCTTCCAGACCGAGTGCATCCGGCACAGAAGCGCAAATTGCAAGAACCAAGACATTTCTTCCGTCCACTAAGGATTCAAATCTGAGTCCCCAGCCGCGATCGCCAGGTTGTCCGTTTGAGTTAAGTGCCAGATTTTGTGAAACGCGCCAGTTTTCAATGCCGTCACTCGTAAAATATCCGCCGCCCAAAACCTTCTTGCCTGCGGGACAAGCTACCGAAACGTCGCCTGACGAGCCGCTTGTGTTTGTCGCAAGACCAGTATCGACGATCTCATAGCCGAGTTCATTCGGTACGGAAGCGCACACCGCCCGAACCCAAATAAGTTGTCCGCTCGTCACCGAGGTAAAATTTATAAACCAGCCCCGGTCGCCAATTTGTCTTCCGCCCGCGTCAACCGGATAATTCCGCCAAACGCGCGCCACTTCGAAACCGGAATTTGACCAGAAACCACCGCTCAAAACCTTCTTGTTTGCAGGGCAGACTACCGAAACGCCGCCTAAGCTGTTTGTTGCCCCAGTTGTTGCACTGGCCTGGACTATTTCGTAATTCGTAAACCCTGCCGGATTACTGCCGCCCGGAATAGTACTCTGCGGAGTGTTACGGGTTGGACCCGGCGATGGCACTTGCGTACCTGTCTGCCCGGAAATCTGCTTCACCCTTAGATTTGCAATTGCCGCATATTTCCCGGTTGGGTATTCTTTAAGATAGCTCTGGAAGTCCATTACATTCTTGCTGTCTTTGACCAGATCCCAGTATTGATCTTCTACCGTCTGCTGTGCAGCAACGGGGGAAACAATGGCAACTGCAAAAAGCATTGCGAGAGCAAATGTTATCGATATTACGGATATTTTTTTCATAGTTTTTTTCACTAGCCTCTTGACTTCTTTTGAATACGATTTGATCGAAGTTTGCAGCGCTGCATTGTGATCAATGCCGATCGTTGTGATCTTTGATCAAATCCGAACCGTCATGCCCACCTCGCGATTTGGACATGACGGTTTTTTCGAGTCACAGCCTTCGCGTATAACGCGAAATGCTTATTCACGATTATCTGATTACCTGCTGCAGCTCTTTGGCCAGATCCTTAGCTGAATTGATATCCGGTGTACGGCTAAATACGCCAAATCCCCGATCCTTAATTATTCTTCGGTGCAGGCGAATATTTGCAGGGAAATTTCCGGAGGCCGGGATTACTGTAAAAACCCACATATCGCCCTGAAGATTGGGATTCGCCGCATCGTTAGCAACCTCGGCACCGGTTGTTCTGTCGATCGACTTATAAGAGATAAAAAAGTCGGCATCGTTTTCGTTTAACGCGACCGTCAGCTGAGGAACAAGTTTTCGTATCTCATCGGCGATATTGCGTTTAACATTAAAATCATTGCTGACAACAAAGAATTTTCGCTTTGTGCTTAATTCTCCGAGATTGCCGGGTTGAGCCGCTGCAAGTATCTGGGCGTCTGTCCTTGTATTAGCATTCGCAGGCGGCGGCGTGGTGCCGTTTGCGGCACGGATCTGTGAAATTTTAAGATTTGCAAGCGGAACGTATTTTCCATTCGGGAAACTACTTATATAGCGCTGATAGTCTTGTTCTGATCTGCTATTCTTAACGGCATCCCAAAACTGCTCTTCAACGTTTGAAGCTGTTGTGGTCGTAGTTGTACCCGACGTCGAGGTTGATCCGGTCGATCTCACTGTTCCGCCATTGCGGCCGATCTCTAGTTTTGCAAGCGGAACATATTTTCCGGTCGGAAAATTGTCGATGTACGACTGAAAATCTTCCACACGCCTGCTGTTTTTAACGGCGTTCCAGAATTGTTCTTCGACCGGGTCAGCAGTTGCTGCGGTTGTACCTATCGGCGACGGCGTGATCGTCGAACCGCCGGGCGTCGTTGTTGGCGGAACCACAATACCGGTGTTTCCCGCGCAATCGCCCGGATCTATCCGGTAAACGTGGCTTGAAGATCTTACAGCGTCGAAGGTTCGACTGACGATCCCGATGTTTCGTTGCGGAGCGCCGGAGGAACAATATTGTCCCAGAAGAAATGGTTTTAGGTCGTTAGCCTGTTCGTCGCGAACTCTTTGGGTTATAGAAAAACTCGGTGTTGAGCCCTGGATCTCAAGCGAATTTGGCGATGTCAGGACGATTGCATTGGTCAATTGAATGTCTTTGATCGTAATCGGCATCTGAGCTCTTAACTTATTGGCCCAACCATCGAGGAATTGCGCATCGGTAATTCCGCCCGGTGACGTTGTCGTTACTATTGTCGGCGTCGATCCGCCGCCAAGTCTTCCGATCTGAAGATTTGCGTGTGCGACATGGGCGCCCGTCGGGAAATTGGCGAGGTAGCTTTGAAAGTCAGACACGTTCTTTGAATCTTTAACCAGATCCCAGAATTGCTGCTCGAGTGCCGGATCTGCCGGTGTGACGGTACCTGTCGTACTCGAGGTCGGTGACGGGGCAGGGGAAGAAGAGCGGGTAAGCTGATTGATCCGCAAATTTGCGTGAGCCACGTGGGCACCGCTCGGGAAATTTGCCAGATAAATTCTAAAATCGTTTACGCTTTTGCTATTTTCGATAAGATTCCAGAATTGCTGTTCCGGAGAAATACTTGTCGTACCCGGCGTTGTCGCCGGAATGGTTGTAGCACCAAGCGCTTGAATTTGATTTTGCGCGCTCGCTACAAAACTTCCCGACGGGAAACGGGAAATGTATAAATTTAAGGCGGCGGCGGTATTGTTCGCCCGTGCCTTATTAAATGCTGCCTGGTCCATCAGACTTATCGTGTTTTGCGTTTTGTGCATAATGCGGAAAAACTGATCCGACGAACCGTCGCACGGCTGCTGTTCGATAAACGGGCGGCTGCGCTTATCAAAACACAAGATTGGACTGCTTGAATGGGTGAACATTATCGGTCCGAATATGGCAGATGAACTTCCGGCCTGAAAACCGCTGGAAAGTCTTATGGCCTGTTCGGGAGATTGGTCACATTGAAATTGTGTCAGTTCGATCCCGCTTGATGTCTGCCCGTTCTTTATTTCAAGACACCTGCTGCGGCTTGTCATGATGTTGACCATCGACGTGCCGGCGCTGAATCCCGGTTTGTTGATGATCTTAAACGTCTGTACATGGTGGTCACGGCATTCAGTGACTTTTACCCTTACGGCATTCCCCTGGCTATCGTCTTCTACTTCCAGACATTCGTTATTGTTGTTGTCGGCAAAAATGACATAGTCTTGTGCAATTACGCCTTGGTCGATGGCCGCGAATGCGAAAATAATTGCCAAAGCTCCGATAATTGGTATCTTCTTAATGCTTTTCATAATCCACTCCTCAGGGAATCCCGTTCGTCGAGCAGTCCCGGTATTATTGAATAATTGTGTTCTATCTATTTAAACGAGATTTTGGCAGGCAAACAGACATTTAAGATCTTGGGGAGATCCGCGAGTAGAATTGCAGTTGCAAAGAGGCTCAAAAACATAACGAAATAAAGAAAACTCCACAAGGTGAACCGCTTACAAAATTCGTGAAACTGACGTATAATAATTTTTATTCCAAGCAATCAAAAAATGCCGAAATAATGCCCGAATCGTCGAACGAAATTACGGAATTGCTAAACGAATGGAGCAACGGGGATGAGTTGGCTTTAGAACAATTGATGCCACTTGTTTACGCCGAACTCCATAAAATGGCAGAGCGGTATATGCAGCGCCAGCAGGTTGGGCATACGCTCCAGCCGACGGCGTTGATTCATGAGGCATACGTAAAGCTGGCCGGTTCGGCGGAGGAAAACTGGGAAAACCGCGCTCATTTTTTCGGAGTTGCGTCAAAGCCGATGAGACACATCCTGGTGGACCATGTACGAAAACGGAATTTTGAGAAGCATGGCGGAAAACTGGATCGGGTTGATATAGATGAAGTGATAATTGTTTCGCAAGAGCGCGCCACCGATCTTGTAGAATTAGACGACGCGTTGACCCAGCTGTTCGAAATAGATGAGCGAAAAGGCAAAGTCGTCGAATTCAGATATTTTGGCGGGTTGAGCAACGATGAGATCGCCGAGATCCTGAAAGTTTCATCGAAAACAGTTGAAAGAGACTGGAATTTTGCCCGCTCATGGCTGCTCAGGGAATTGTCGGTTAACAAAGGTTAAACCGGCAATTTTTAAATTTAGATTTACCGGGCGTCCGGTAATATAGAAAATCCCCACCGAATCGCGGAATTAGCGCTACGCATATTGGCCGCTTATGCAGTAATCATTAATCCGCAATGCTTTTTAATGTCACCAGGTAAGTCAATTTTTAGGACTTATCTACATAGCAAACCAGATGAACGCGGAAAGACTACAAAGGATCGAAGAAATTTATCACAAGGTGTCGGGAGTTTCTCTTGAGGAACGCTCAGCTCTGATGGATGAACTTTGTGGAACGGACCACGAGATGCACTATGAGGTAATATCCTTACTCGAATTCGCCGATGTTAAGTCGAGTTTGATCGATCAGCCGCCAATGGATGTGGCGGCGGCGCTGATCTCAAGAAAAAATCAGACGGAAATAGTCGGGACCCGGATCGGACATTACGAGATCGTCTCGAAAATAGGGTCGGGTGGAATGGGAGACGTCTTTCTTGCAACCGATACCAAACTCGAACGCGACGTAGCGATCAAGTTTATCAAGACCGAATTTGCAAACGATCCTCATCAATTGTGCCGTTTCTTGCAGGAAGCAAAGACCGCGTCATCGCTCAATCATCCGAATATCATAACGGTCTATGAGATCGGGGAATCTAATGATCCGCAGTTTATCGCAACCGAATTCATTGACGGCAAAACCCTTCGGGAGATATTGAGCGAAGGTTCGCTTTCTTTAAGTGAGTCGCTTGAAATTATTTCACAGGTCGCCACCGCAGTTAGTGCAGCCCACCGTGCAGGGATAATTCATCGGGACATAAAGCCTGAAAACGTAATGCAGCGGGAAGACGGCTTAGTTAAGGTATTGGATTTTGGTTTGGCAAAACTTGCCGGAACCACTATCGGTAGAACTTCAATTGATGGTGCGACGGGCGAAAATAACTTTGAAACAAAGCACAAGGAACAGCAATTGACATCTCCGGGATTGTTGATGGGAACCGTCGCCTACATGTCGCCTGAGCAATCCCGCGGTGATGAAGTCGATCTTCGAAGCGATATTTGGAGTATCGGAGTTGTTTTGTTTGAAATGATATGCGGACAGAAACCTTTCCCCGGTGCGTCGTCAAATGAACAGATCAGAGCGATACTCGACAAA
>JBGTEI010000486.1:0-6596 GCA_041747875.1 Pyrinomonadaceae bacterium
TCAAAAACTGCGATTGGGGCTTTTGTTTATTCGGGTCAGGTTTGCATTTCAGTTCAACGGATTCTGCTGCACGAAAAGATAGCAGATGAATTTACTGAAAGATTTCTGTCGAGTGTAAAGAACTTAAAGTCTGGAGATCCGCTCGACGAAGAAACGATCCTTTCGTCTATGATCGACGAAAATGCTGCAAAACGGGCAAAAGACTGGATCGATGAAGCCGTAAACGCAGGTGCCGATATACTGTGCGGCGGCGAAAGAACCGGCGCGTATATAGAACCGACGGTTCTAACCGATGTAACTTCTGAAATGCGTATTGTTGCCGATGAAGTTTTTGCTCCGGTCGCAGTGATTGAAAAATTTGCCGGGTTTCCGGAAGCAATCGCGATGGCGAATCATTCACGTTACGGATTGCAGATCGGAGTTTTTACATCAAATCGTGAAAATATTAACTTAGCATCAAAGGAACTTGAATACGGCGGCGTGATCTTTAATGATTCCCCGACATTTCGTGTCGATAATATGCCTTACGGCGGAATAAAAGACTCCGGATTCGGACGCGAAGGTGTGAAATACGCCATGGACGAAATGTCCGAGATCAAACTCGTGGTCATGAACGCCTAAGACTTTTCTGGCGAACTACGGGTTTTCAGTATGGTAGGCGGTTGTAACCCGCTGTCACTTACGCAAATTGAATGATTTTTGATTTCGCTGGCGATCTAATATCAAAACGGGCGTTATAAAATGATTAACGTCTTCCGGTCCGCCGCTGTTGCGTGTACCGAAGAAGCCTTTTCGCTCAACGCAGCTTTGCAGAATATTGAAAATTCAAAAACGAAATATTGGGAAAGCGACGGTTTATTTGTCCTTTCAGCTAAAAAATAAATATGAAAAAATCTTTCTTTTTACTCGCAACTTTTACGGCACTTTTCACCTTATCGTGCTATGCCCAGACGGTAACCAATAGTAGTCAATGGATAATCCCGGGTCTCAAAGAAAATGTTGTTGTAAGACGTGATGTGCGTTCAATTCCTTACATTGAAGCGAGAAATGATTCCGATGTCTATTTTATGCAGGGGTATGAAACTGCGCGGGACCGCTTATGGCAGATGGATCTTTATAGACGCGTTGCGCGGGGTCGCGTGGCGGAACTATTCGGAAAAACGGTACTCGAAGAAGATAAACGCTGGCGGCGATTTGGATTTTCAGAGATCGCTGAAAAGAGTTTGAAAGTGACGGAGCCGAATCTCCGAAAGGCTCTCGATGATTATGCGCGCGGTGTAAATGCTTATATTGCAACACTTGATGAGAAAACGCTGCCGATCGAATTTCAGATTTTGCAGTATAAACCCGAACCCTGGGTTGCAACCGACACACTCGTTATTGGAAAGATCCTCGCGGACGGATTGAGTACGACCTGGTGGCAGGATCTTGAAAAGATCAGACTTCAGGCATTGCCGAAAGAAAAATATGACTCTATCACAAGCAAGATCACACCAAGCGATCTGATCTTATATGGCAGCGATAAAGGCGCCAAGGCTGCCGGATCCACGCAAGCAAATGGTTTTTCGATAACCGGGTATGAGCAAGAAATAGCTGCGGCAAAAGAGGTCAGGAAAAGTTCGCTTAAACGGGTCGGGTTTTATGAAGAACACCTGGCGGCAAGTAATAATTGGGTGGTTTCTGGAAAGAGAACCGCTGACGGAAAAGCAATATTAGCAAATGATCCGCATTTACAGGCGACTGCGCCCGGGATCTGGTATCTCATACATCTTTCGACACCGGCAATGCGGGTCTCAGGGGTAACATTTCCGGGTGTTCCGGGAGTTGTCTTGGGTCACAATGAATCGATCGCGTGGGGCGCGACCAACGTTGGACCCGATGTACAGGATGTCTATTTTGAAGAGTTTAATGAAAAAGGAGAATACAAAACCCCTGACGGTTGGAAAAAACCAATTCAAAGAAAAGAAGAAATAAAGTTTCGGGCAAATCCGCTTTCGCCAAAGTTGGATGTTGAAACTCTGGATGTTATCGAAACGCGAAACGGAGTGATCTTTAACGAAACAAACGGTAAGAAACTTGCCCTCAATTGGACGGCAAGAGCACCGGAAAATCAGGAGTTCGAGGCATTTTTCTCATTGAACCGGGCAAAGAATTGGGATGACTTTAACGCTTCTTTGAAATCTTACGGGGGTTCGTCGCAAAATTTTGTTTACGCGGATACAAAAGGAAACATTGGCTGGCACGTAGCCGGAAAAGTTCCCATTCGTAGAAAAGGTGAGGGCGATGTTCCGTATGACGGTTCGAAAAATGACGGCGATTGGATCGGTTCGATACCTTACGACGAACTTCCTAATCTCTACAATCCTGAAAGCGGTTTTATCGTCACTGCAAACCAAAGGATAGCCGGAACCGATTACCGATATCAGCAAATTACGAGGCAGATCGCAGCCCCTTGGAGGGCGCGCCGGATCTTTGAACTGCTAAATTCAAACGACAAAGTAACGATGGACTATAACGACGCGATCCAGCACGATTCATTTAACATTCCGCTATCGGGTTTTGCGAAAGAGATCGTTAAGAGGAAGGCGGCTTCCAGTGAGACGTTGTCAATACTTGCGAATTGGGACGGTAATATGAAAGCCGATTCCGTAGGCGCGACGATCGCAGATCAAATAAATGCCTGCGTTGGAAATGAAATCGCAAACGATAGTAAACCCGCTTCCGGTTGGCAGATTAGACAAGTGATCTTGCCTTGGGCGATCCCGAATAATGACCAACTTTGGCTTCCAAAGAAATATTCGAATTGGGATGACCTTCTAACATCATGCGATGGAGAAGCGATCAAAGAACTTGAAAAGACTGCCCGGCTGGGAGGGACCGATCGATCAAACTGGAAATGGGGAAGTTTCCGTGTCGTCACATTTAACCATCCTTTAGCTGTTGCGCCGCTTATCGGCGGACAATTCAAATTGAGTTTTACAAATGTTGACGGAAGTGGACAGACCCCTAACGTAGGTACAAATGTTTCAATGAGATTTGTCGCAAAACCTGCAAACTGGGATGAAACCCGGCATGTTATTCCTTTAGGACAAAGCGGGAACCCGCAGTCGCTTTACTGGAAAGATCAATACGATTCTTGGCAAACGGGAAAATCGACCGTTTTTCCATTTTCAAAAACGGCTGTTGAACGAGACGCGAAGGATGTCTTAATGTTTCTTCCCTTAAAAGAGAACTGAACGACGATCACGGTTGATCCCGACTGATCTGCATATTTCGGGTTTCGATGAAATCCTCAAGAATAACAGCGGCGGCTTCGCTGTCGAGACGTTTCTGTAGTTCATTTCCTTCGATGCCAATTTCCCATAAGTTTCCGCGGGCTTCAAACGTTGAAACGCGCTCATCGTGTAGAAATACCGGTATTTTTAATGAAAGTGAGAAATTTCTTGCGAGTCTTCGCGCCTCCGACGACATTTCGCTCTCCGACCCGTCAAAATTGTAAGGCAAACCAAGCACAAGAGCTTTTGCATCAAACTCGTCAATAAAGTCGATGATCTCGAGTAAAAACTTTTTCCAACCTTTTCGTTTAACTATGGCAACTCGCCGTACGGTAAACTGCGTTTCGTCGCAAACCGCGACGCCGACCTTTTTTGTGCCGAGATCCAGCGAGAGCAAGCGGCCTTCGCGGGGAGCTTTGGAAATATCTGTAAAGTCGGGATGATTGGTACTTTTTTTATCTTGCACGTAGAATTATGATAGTGGATAATGATGCGGAAATAAATATCCGGCATCATTCAAATATTTCAAATTTTCTCCAGAGGAATTATCAATGACATATCGAGGTAAGTTTTTTATTGCCATAATCTCGGCGTTGGTTACATTTTACGCCTTTTCAGGCGTTTTTATGGGTTGGTACGACGCCCGAGCGCAGCAGCCGATAAATGACCCGGGAGCGCAGATCCGCATTTTTGAGAGTGTTTTGCAGCATATTCAAAACGATTATGTGGATGAACCGAATTTGGAAAAGGTTCGAATGGGCGCTCTTCGCGGGTTGGCATACGGACTCGATCCGTATTCTGCGTACTTGACGGCGGAGCAGGTTAAGGAATTCCAGCAAGCAAAAGATTCGAAAAAGGCTGGAATCGGAGCTCACTTTTCACAGTTTTCCTCGTATCTCTATGTCATTTCTGTAATGAAGGATTCTCCTGCGGATAAAGCAGGAATACAGGCAGGAGATGTGATCGAATATGTCGGCGACAAAGCTACCAGAGACATCTCGCTTTACGATGCAGAACAGCTTGTAAGCGGCGACGCAGGAACAGCGGTAAAACTTCGCGTTTTAAGGACAGGCGAAAAACCGCAAACGATTTCGGTTACGAGAGGAAGCTACGGTATTCCGTCCGCGGTTTCAGAAGTTAAAGCAGGAAATGTCGGTGTGATAAAAGTGTTTAGCCTGGCAAACGGACAAGCTGACGTGATTCGCAAAGAGATCGCATCATTAAAAGATCGAGGGATCGAAAAGATCGTTTTGGATCTGCGAAACGTTGCCGATGGAAATATCGAAGAGGCCGTCTCGGTTGCGAATGCATTTATAAAAGATGGCGAACTTGCAAAGGTCATTGGCCGCGAAGATAAAGTCGTAAAAACATACAAAGCAGAGCCGGGTAAATATATATTTGCCGGAAATGTTGCGGTATTATTGGATTTCGGATCCGCGGGAGCTTCGGAAGTTGTTGCTTCGGCGATACTTGATCATAAACGCGGAGAAGTTGTTGGAGAAAGAAGTTTTGGAGCCGGAACCGCTCAGGAATTGTTCAGTCTCAGAGGCGGCGATGGTTTGCTGCTTACGACATCGAAATGGGCTTCTTCTACCGGTGTTGCTTTTATGGCGGCCAAACGCACCGACTCCGGTTTAAAACCTTCGGTAGAAGTGAAGCATCCTGAAACACCCGAACCAATCGAGGTTGAGGAATTAGTAGACCAACAGAATGATGAAGATCCTGACACGCCTGAAAGGGAAGAGAAAACTCCGAAGAAAGTGCAAAAACCAAAAACTGATGCGGACGATATTCAGATGAAAAAGGCGATCGAGGTCGTTCAAGGAAAAGCAAAGGCTGCAAATGCATAGGTTTTAAGGAAATATACTGATCAAAGACAAGCTGAACGCGCAATGTAGTTCAGCTTATTTTTTGTAAATCTAATGTGCTAGAATCAAATCGTATAACGAAATCATTGGTCGCATTTTACGACTCGGATGATGATCCGTTTTTGACCAGAATTGACAAAGTTTCCCCGGAATATTGAAATGTCCTGCAAAATTAATACTTACAAAAATACCGTCGTCATAGCTTTTGCGTTTTTCTCGATGACCGCAATAGGTTCCGTATCGAAAGTTTTTCCTCAGTCGATCGAACAGAATCGGCCGACTCCGATCGTCTCAAATGAGATCAGCGGACAGATCAAGGCAAGAGATATCGGGGATTCACGCCTAACAACCTACTATTTTGCGTTTAACGGAGGACGCGGCGACATTTTTATAAATGTTGTCACTAAAAATTTTAATGGTGATATTGATGTCTACGAATTAAGCGGACTTGTACCACGAACAAAGATCGCAGTTTATGCTGATAGTTCTTCAGACGAGACGGGGCGCGTGTTATATCTGCGCAAACCCGAAAAGCTGCTACTGAGAATTCAAGGCAGAACGCCGGATGACGATCCTGCGACCTATCAGATCAAGTTTGCGGGAAGTTTTGAGGCTTTGGTTGGAACTGCGTCAACTGTAGATACGGAATCGCCTGAGGTCAAAGAAAAGGCAGAGGGAAGTGTTCGTGTAAATTCTGTCGGGACGATCATTGAAGATCCGGAAGTAACAACGATTCTGAGGTCGGATAATGGTGATGTCGAGGAAACAAAAACCGATCCGCCGCAGCCTGAAAAAGCAGATATTCCGAGTGTCTTTGATCCGCGAAAGAAATCTGCAGTCGAAGATGGAGAGAAGGAAAACAAGAGCCGTGCCAGGGTGATCATAGAAGATCCATTAACTGATAAAGTGGAAAAAACTGAAGAAGCTTCTGAAATGACGGTTGAGATAACGGAGAAATCTTCAAAGAAAACAACTCTGATAACGATAGAACGTGTTACGGAAGAAGAATCAGAAAACGAAGTTGAGACAAAGAGCTTGTCGCCGGAAAAGGAAGCGGAATTAAAGGCTTTGACGCTGCAGAAGATAAATTTGGTGATATTCCTTAAAAATGGGAAAAAGTTTGAGAAAAGAATGAGTAAGGTATCAAGTTTTAATGTTTTTGACGGCGTGCTGAAAGTAGTAGCGATCGATGGAGAGGTAACAAAGTTTTCGATCCTTGATGTCGAAAAAATAACGATCCAATAACGTTATTGATCGGGCGTTTCAAGTTTCTTAATTGCCGCATTGTTTGGGTTTACCGCCTTAAGCTTGGCAAGCGTTTCTGATAATTCTTTCTGATCTCCTTTTTCGCTTAACGCCGCAGACAAATTTTGCAGGGTCAGTTCGTGATTCGGATCGATCTCGAGTGATTTCCTGAACTCCTCTATTGCCCGGTCGACATCGTTTGGTTCAC
>JBGTEI010000487.1:0-3308 GCA_041747875.1 Pyrinomonadaceae bacterium
AGCCCCTGTCGAAGCCTTTCGCCCCCATACGGGATTGTTATCTTACCCGATTCAGACGTTAATAGATAGCAGATAGTTGGATTCTCATTTGCCGAGATTCTTTTTCTTATGTAGCGCCGTCGTCCCGACGGCTGTCGTGAAAGCGTCTCGCTCTCACGAGATGATAGAAGAGAAAGCCGTTACCGGCGGTAAGATGCCGAGGCGACAGCCAGTGAGACGGTAGGGCACTGCATTTCCAACGAGTAGCGCCGTTGACTCGAGGGCTGTAATCAGAGAGTCGCGATCTCACACCCCGAAAGCAGATGACGCGCCTCTAGCGGCGGCAAGATGCCGCCACGACAGCCACCGGGACGGTGGCGCTACATTTCCCGGGACCGGATGAGTTGCGATTTCATTTACTTCTTACCGCCAAAATTGGCTCTCCACCCGGTCGTTAAAATAAAATCGTTTTTCTCCGCACCCAAAACCGGGGAGCTGTTAAAGCGATTTCCGACCGTTACCTGCCAACCAAGCCATTTGTTTAGCTGTGTTACTACTGATGTATCAAAAGTGGCACGAAATTTTCCCGGATCACTGAGATTCGGCGATACGACAAACCTTTGTTCGAGGAGTGTTGAATCCGTGATCTTAAATTTAAGTTCTTCTCCGATCAGCGCTTCGCCCGAATTTCTTCGGATTCCATCGGAAAAATATTCGCGGTTATAAGCGGCGCCGCCAAAGAGGTCCAGCTTTGTCCGCTCTGTTCTGATAAAACGATATCCGAATCAACCGCCGAAAACGGCACGGAAATCAAGCTGCTGCGGTTTATCATATTCAAAATCCGCTGTTCCGAAAACAAACGTTTTATCACTCAGATTTACGTCGTATCTTCCGCCAAACCAAACCGCTTGAGCCGTAGTTTCCTTAACACCCGAAGTCGAATTGCTCGCCTGGATTGCGTTTACATAAACGCTGATCTTGTCACGGGTCGTTGCGCGCGCGGCTCTTGCTCCCACGGTCAGGGCTTTTGTATCTGAATTTCCGCTTGTCAGGCTAAAGCCGACATCCGCCGAGCCTGTCCAAAGTTCTGTAAAACCGGGATCAAGAAGCCGATCGCGTTCTGCTTCAAAACTTGCCTGCTCCGCTGCGCTCCGAACGATCTCGATCTTTGCCCTTTCTATTTCGATCGTTCTGGCATCCAGTGTTTCGACCTCGATCTTTTCTTCATCGGTTGTCGCCACTTTTCCTTTGAGTATTTGCCCATCGGAAAGCTCCAGATTTACCGGTTCATCTGCAACTATCTTTTGTACGGCATCCCAAAGGATCGTAACCGTTCCGGCGGATTCCGTTTGGATAATTATCTTATCGCCGTCCTTTTTTACGATCTTTCCCGTCAAACGGTCACCGTTTTTTAATACGATCTGATCCGCAAATATGCTCGGACACGACACCAAGAACATAATACAAACCATGCTAAATGATATAAATTTAGACACTATTCTCCTCCAATATTCTTCGAATATTATTTTAATTTTTTGATCCTGGGGGCTATTAAAATTTCTTGGGGTTCCAATAAATGGGGGCTATTGGCATTCTCAGTCACAACAGAAACATATCAGCGGGATTCAAAATAGACAAATCCCGCATCAGGCGTCAAAGGCTTTTAATACTTCATCGGCGTGGTCCGAGACGTTTACCTTTTTGAGAATTTTTACGATCTTTCCATTTTCGTCGATAAGGTATGTTGTCCGTTTGATTCCCATATACTTCTTGCCGTACATGTTCTTCTCTACCCAAACGCCGTATTTCTCGCTCACCTTTTGTTCGGTATCAGCGAGCAGAGTAAAAGGAAGTTCGTACTTTTCGATAAACTTCTGATGCGATTTTTCATCATCGGTTGAAACTCCCAAAACCACGATCTTTTTTTTCTTTAGATCCGAGAATCCGTCTCTGAGCGAACAAGCCTGCTTCGTACACCCCGGTGTCATATCCCGCGGATAAAAATACAGTACGACCTTTTTGCCTTTGTAATTAGATAGCTTAACGCTTTTTCCGTCCTGATCTTTAACCGTGAAATCCGGTGCTTTATCGCCTTCGTTTAACATATTTTCTCCACGCTTCCTAAAAATTGGTATGCAGGAATTGTATCAGCCCTGCGAAAAAAGTTAAATTGAGCTTTCGTGTTCGTAGCCTGACCGTGAAGGACGGCTTCAATAGTCAAGTGTCCGTAGCCTGACCGTGAGGGAGGGCTTCCGCAGTCATGTCCGAAGTTTGAAAATAAGATATCAATGCTGGTGAAGAACCCACAAATAATTAAATCAATGAGGTGATGTCACTGAAAGCCACAAAATTAACAAATTGCTGAAACCCGCACGAAGTAAGCGTGGTTTCCATCCTCCAATCAACTTAAGGGCCTTCCTCCGGCTTAACGGTTTATTCTAATTTGCGGCACACTTACTTAGTGCGTGTTTCAGCATAGTTACCTTTTTACTAGCGCCGCCTGCTTCGAATATGCGACTACGACCACAGGCTCATTCTGGCGATACCTGACGGGCAGACTTCCTTTAACTCTACTAATACAGCGGTTAACCACCCGTCTACTCGGGCCCTATTCTTCGAAGGAAGTGCGTATTGAACACTCGAAAAACAAAAATTACCGGATCACTACGTTCAGATAATTTTAAGACACCTTTCACATCCGGAAGATTCTATCGATTATTTCTAAATGATCTCTTAAGCCTTTTTGAGCTTACCGCCAAGAATTGTCATCGGAATCAGCAACACCAAAAACACCAGGTGATACCAAACCGGAAGCACACTCCACGCGCTTGCCTGAACCATTATTCCTACTATCAAGAGCACAACGCCAAGTATCAAAGGCGTTTTTGAAACCTCCGCCGCAACCAAAACCGCCGAAAGACCTGCAAGGATCGAAGCAATTATACTTCGCACCAAATACCCCAAAAGCACTCCGGTTGAATCAAAGTACGTTATGTCTGAGGGCACCGCCGAACCCGGCGCGATAGCCCTGATGAGCGCTTCACCGCCAACCCATATAATCGACCAAACGATAAACCCAACGACAACTCCTAAAATTATTTTCAACATTTTTTCTCCTTAAGATTTTGAAGATCAGTTTATAAAACTTCCAAGATCCGGTATTGGAAAAAACTTACCATAGAGGATCCGGACATATATTTGACTGTATATCCGAAGCGATTTCTATAAACGAAGATCCGTGTTTTTGTTGTGTTGCGGAGAATAATAGCAGATATTTGAGCCTATACCGAAAATTTCGGTTTTGTCCGAATATTGCGCGGCAAAAATGT
>JBGTEI010000488.1:0-6280 GCA_041747875.1 Pyrinomonadaceae bacterium
AGCGTATCCTTCGCTGCAAAACTGACTGCTAAACCAATGATCCCGGCCGAAGCGATCCATGCCGTAATATTTATACTCCAAATCAGAAAAGCCGCGTAAACCGCAAGTGCAACCAGAATGATCGCACTTGTGTTTTTGATCAAAGGATTTGTTGTTGGAGTGATAAATTTGAAGCGGATTTCGTTTCGGTCGAGTTCATCCATCAAAACGTTCATCAATCTAAGTCCAAATCTTAACCAAACGAGCAACCCTATTGTTTTTAGTACGTTAACGGTGACCTGTGTGACATTTTCGTGTAGCTCAAACTCTTATGTTGCAAAGCCAAGACCTATCAGCAGTACTGCGAGAAATATCGGACGATGGAGAAGTGTGAGAATTTTATCGTCAATATCAGTTTTTGTTTTCGAAACGAGTTTTGAAAGAATACCTTTCACGATCCAGTCGATTATCTTTCCAAAAATTAAGGCGATAGAGATAATTAGCGGTCCACGAAGCCATGGGACCGGCGCGATATATTGCACTATATGCTGAATTTGCTCGATTATTTGATCCATGATCGAAAATCGGGATGTGGCTTCAAAAGTAGAATAATCATATATTAACGTTAACGAAGATTACACTTTCGCTGATTTGTGGAAGAAATCGCTGAAATGTAAAACATAGAAAAGTTCAGGGCGTAAGTGATGAATAAAATATATTTAGACGGTGAAAACCTCACATTTGATGAGGTGTTATTGACAGCAAACGGAGCTCCCGGCTCACCGGAAGTCGTTTTGACTGACGAGGCTAAGGAAAAAGTAATTCGTTCAGCGCAGGCTGTTCAAACGCTTATTGATCGCGGCGAGATCGCATACGGGATAACAACCGGCTTTGGCGCGTTTAAGGACAAGATTATTACCCGCGAAGAGGTTGAACAGCTTCAAAAGAATATTGTAATGAGTCATGCAGTCGGCGTTGGAGATCCGTTTGATATTCCGACGACACGGGCAATAATGCTGATCCGCGCTAACACGCTTGCCCGCGGTCATTCAGGCATTCGGCTCGAAACTCTTCAATTGCTGATAGATTTCCTCAATCACGGGATTCATCCGGTGATCCCGGAAAAAGGAAGTCTTGGAGCAAGCGGCGATCTTGCCCCACTCGCACATATGGCGCTGCCATTGATCGGAAAAGGGGAAGTTATGTTTAAGGGAGTGACGATCCCTGGTGCCGATGCGCTTGAAAAGACGGGACTTAAGCCGCGTACGCTGGCCGCCAAAGAAGGACTTGCGCTGACAAATGGAACGACGATCATGACCGCCGTTGGACTTCTCGAAACTGCACGGGCAAAGACACTAGCGGACATTGCGGAAATATCGGGTAGCCTTAGCCTCGAAGCATTAAATGGGACAATGCTGGCGTTTGATGAAAGAATTCACGCACTTCGCCCGCATCCGCGTCAGATCGAATGTGCAAAGAATCTTCGCGACATTTTAGAGGGAAGCGAATTTACCCGGGAATCTGACGATACAAACGTTCAGGATGCCTATACGCTGCGCTGTATCCCCCAGGTACATGGAGCCTGCCGTGATTCGATCGCTTATGCTGAATGGGTGATTAATATCGAGCTAAATGCAGTTACCGATAATCCGCTTATTTTTATTGACGGCGACGAAAATATCGAAGTTATATCCGGCGGTAATTTTCACGGCGAACCGCTTGCGCTTTCGATGGATTATATGGCGATCGCACTTACAGAACTCGGAAATATATCCGAGCGGCGGATAATGCGACTCACGGATGAAGATTCAAATGCCCATGTTTTGCCGGCATTCTTAACTGAAAATGGCGGACTAAATTCGGGTTTTATGATCGTTCAATACACGGCGGCAGCGCTTGCAACGGAGAATAAGGTTTTATCGCATCCGGCAAGCGTAGATACGATTCCAAGTTCAGCAAACGTCGAAGATCATGTTTCGATGGGTGTCACATCAGTCCTAAAACTGCGCGAAGTTTCAAAGAATCTTGAACGGATCTTGTCTATGGAACTTTTTTCCGCCGCACAGGCGATCGATTTCCGGAAGAAAGATATAGGAAATGATAAGAAACTAGGCAAGAGAACACAGCCCGTTTATGATCTGATCCGGTCGAAAGTGCCGTTTGTTGAAGTCGATACGGTGATGTATCCATTGATGAGAGAGGTCGAGAAATTAGTAGCTGAAGAATTACAGCCAAGCTCTTAATTCCCCGAACAATTCATTACGATCTGATCAGTTTTTCGGCAGCCAGATTTCCTGTCTGCCGCCTTCGATGAAAATGGTCGGATCGGTTGCTTCGCGAATTTGCTGTCCCTGAAGCTGGATATTACCGGCTTTTACGGCAAATTTGTAAATCCCGTAAAGTTTGCCGTCTATATTCAAACTTGCCGTATAAGTCCCGTCTTCAAACTTGTCGCTATTGGCAAGCAGACCTGTATTGTTGTAATACTCGCCTTGCGGGTTTTTTACACCGGGTTTTTCAAGTACAAGTTCCTGCTTTGTCCACCTTGCTTCTTTGCAAAATGCTGAAAAACCGACAGCGACTAACTTCTTATCGCTATCGCGCGTAAGCAAAACTTGTCCTTTTGATTGCTGAAGACTTCCGTCGTCGCTTCTGACAAAAACCCGAAACTCCCATTTTCCGTGCGATTCGCTCGAGGTCTTGTAAAGATATGCGTATTTATTCCACGGACCGTTAAGTCGCGTCAATTTTTGAGGCTTATAAGGATCAGAACCCGAACTTATTTCCAGCTCACACGGAAATGAGTAGAATTTTGCGCCATTCGCATAATAAGCCAACTCATATCTACCCGGTTCTTTGAGGATCAAACCGAGCGGGTCGTTTTTTCCGCTCGTCAGCTCAAAATCATCGAGTGTGAATTTCGGTGCGATCGAGGGCTCAACACGGAATTCAAATTCTGCTATCTCGGTTCCATCTTTTAAAACTTTCATTGGCCTTTATCCGCCGACATAAAATATGCATATGTTCTGAGCGGCTTAAATTGGCCATTATCCCGAAGATGAACAATTGAAAGCAGTTCGCTAAAAATCGGGGCGGGTGGAACAATAGCACTTTGCGCGGCTGTATGTGACGCAATTCCTATAACCAGAGACAATGCAATAAACGCAGAAATAGTTTTCATGAACCCTCCTAAATGATTAAAAGTCAGTATATTAACGGTCGAAGTGAGTTTAAAACTACTCGATACTATTGGTCCGCCAGAAGTTTTAACCGGTACTTTTCAGGCAGCCGCCGAATATTCTTATCGTGATCCGTCATCAGGTGTTTTGTAACACCTTTTGCCAACAAGATCGCATCGGACGCCCGGAATACTTCGTAAACAAAAGTCAGGCTGCGGCTTCTGATTTCCTCGATCGCCGTCTTTATTGTCAGCAGATCTTCGTAATGTGCGGGTGAAATATATCGGCATTGGGATTCGGCAACAACCATCAGCAGATTGTCGTTTTCTTCCATTTCAAGGTACGAAAACCCACGAGCGCGGCAAAAATCGCTTCTTCCGAGTTCAAACCACACATAATAGTTTGCATGGTGAACGATCCCCATTTTGTCTGTTTCGGCGTATCTGACCCGCACTTCGGTTTCATCCCACATATTGTAGTTAAATTAGTTTTATGGAACGATTTAGTCAAATCAAAACTATGCCACTTCGTGCCTTGCGTCACATAACTATGAAGGGCAAAATAAGAGACTATGTCCGATGACGGTAAAGTAATAGTCAGCAATCGAAATGCTTATCATGAGTTTCATATTTTAGACAAATATGAGGCGGGAGCTGCGCTCGTCGGCACCGAGGTGAAAAGCATCATGGCGGGAAAGATTCAACTTAAGGAATCTTACGTAAGCGTGAAAGAAGACGAAGTCTGGTTGATGAACGCGCACGTATCCCCGTATTCTCACGGAAACCAGCAAAATCACGAACCTTTACGCACACGAAAGCTCTTACTTCACCGGAGAGAGATCGAGAAATTAAAAAAAGAAACTACTCAGAAGGGAATGACATTGGTTGTGACGAAGGTTTATTGGAAGAGTGGCCGAATCAAGTTTGAGATTGGAATAGCAAAAGGAAAGAAACTCTATGATAAACGCGAGACGATGAAACGTAAGACAATTGATAAAGAAACTAATAAACAGTTGAAAGACGCGCGCGGATAAGTTATAGATATAAGGTTTAACACGCTACTTTAGACACCAAAAACTAAACCAAAGAACAACTGAGGAAAATTAATGAAATCTCTGGCAATTAACAAGAATTTTAGTGATGCAAAAGCTGACGGCTTGGTAGCCGCGGTTTTTAAAGGGGAAAAGGGAACTACCGGGCTTTTGAAAGACCTCGATAAGGTCTCCGGCGGCGTACTTTCTACCGTCATCAAAGAAGACGGTTTCGAAGGTAATAAAGGGGACACAGCGATAATACGTTACAAGGCAGGCAGGATCCTACTTATTGGCGTAGGTGACCAAAAAGAATATTCCGCTTCCGATGTTGCAGTTCTTTCAGGAACAGCCGCGCGTTCTCTCCGCGAATATGGCTGTAAGAGTTTTGCACTTGCACCCCGTTGCGATGCCGGAGCTACTGCTGTAGCTGAGGCCGCGCTTCAGGGGGCGATCACGAGTCAATTTGAATTAGACAAATACAAGACCAAGGATAAGAAAGATAAGGCGATAGAGAAGCTTGTTTTATTTATTGAAGATGGAAACGCTTCAGAAATGAAAGCAGGTTTGAGCCGCGGCGAAGCACTTGGTGACTCGATGAACTTCACGCGTGACCTCGCAAACGAACCGCCGAATATCCTGACGCCGACGGAAATGGCAAACCGCGCGAAAGCGATGGCAAAAGAGGTCGGGTTATCGTGCCAAATTCTAAACGAAGCACAAATGAAGAAGCTCGGCATGAATTCGCTTCTCAGCGTTTCCCTCGGATCCGAAGAGCCTGCAAAACTGATCGTTTTAAAATATACACCGGCAAAAAGCACTGGCAAAAAAGGCGAACTCCTCTCGTTTGTCGGCAAAGGCGTGATGTTTGATACCGGAGGAATTTCGATCAAGCCGTCTGCAAATATGGACGCGATGAAATATGACATGACGGGCGGTGCTACGGTGCTTGGTGTTATGAGAAGTGTGGCACTCCTGAAGCCGAGCGTTCCGGTTTTAGGTGTTGTAGGATGTGTCGAAAATATGCCAGACGGAAAAGCTTCGCGCCCGAGCGACGTTGTAACCGCGATGAACGGCAAGACGATCGAGATCTTGAATACCGACGCTGAAGGGCGCCTCGTATTGGCAGACGCTGTCGCCTATGCTGAAAAGCAGGGCGCGACGACGATCGTAGATATGGCAACTTTGACCGGAGCCGTGATAGTCGCGCTTGGCGAACTAAACACGGGCGTTATGGGAAATGACCAGGAACTCGTAGACGCCATAATCGCAAGCGGTAAGGAAGTTGGCGAGGGATTCTGGCAGCTGCCGGTTGGCGAAGGCTACAGCAAGCAGATCAAATCGGATATTGCCGATATCAAAAATATCGGAGCACGATCACAGGCGGGCACGATCGCGGGCGCCGTCTTTATTCAGGAGTTTATCGACAAGGCAAAATGGGGACATCTCGATATTGCCGGAACGGCCTGGGCCGATAGCGGAAAACCGCACTGCTCAAAGGGTCCAACAGCAGTTGCTGTCAGAACGCTTGTTAATCTTGTTGAAAAATCTCAATAGGTTGAATAAATAACTTTAGTTTTTAGTTTTAGAAACTTTGAGAGGTCAATGCTATAATTTCGGCATTGACCTTTTTTGGCGCAAAAATTTGACATGTCACCGTCAAATTTTATCTAATTCGATAGTTCTTATCGTTTTCAACACTTTTTTCGAGAAAAATTTTATGACGTTAACAAAAGAGAATAAGTTTAATTTGCTGTTGGTTCTGGCGATCCTATTTATTTTGATCGGGTGTACGTGCAATAAAAATGGCGACACGGGCAGCGATGGCAAAGATTCGAATTCGAGTAAGACTGACGAAAAAGAGAACAAGAATTCGAGCGAAAAGAAGGATGAAGGTGATTTTAAGGTCGAATACACCGGCGTTGAAAACCCGAGATATGAGGCGATCGATCGATCAATAAGGGAAAGTAAAACGCTTGAGAAAGCGGCGGATAAGTTGAACCGTTCGCTGAGTCTTCCACATGACATCAAGCTTCGTTCTCAGGACTGCAAAACGGCAAACGCTTTTTACAATCCCAAAGATCACTCAATT
>JBGTEI010000489.1:0-5144 GCA_041747875.1 Pyrinomonadaceae bacterium
GAAACTACAACTTCCCTTCGTTTGATTTCCATATCGCAAATTCGCCCTATACCGCGGAAGAATTCTTTCGTTCAACCAAAAATAAGACAAACTCCGGAAGGAGCAGTTGGTTTATCAATTGGTGCTGGAGATTTTTTAGAAGTCCGCGAATACCAATTGAAGAACGCGTTTTCGTCTGTCCTCGCGGCGTCGATGCCGAACAATTTTCGCCGGACCGAAAATCGGAAAAAATCCGGGATGAAATGATCGAAATGGCCGGAATTCCAAAAGACGCGGTAATTCTTCTTTATGCAGGAAGAATATCGCCGGAGAAAAATGTTGGACTTCTGCCGGATTTTATGGAGGTTTTGACCAAGAACAGCGACAAAGATTTTCGGCTTTTGATCGCCGGTGCAGGCCCGCAGGAAGAATGGCTAAAAGAAGAAACCGAAAAGCGCATTCCAAACAAAATAATCCAGCTTGGACATCTGGATAAAGAAACGCTCGCGAATTACTACGCAAACGCCGACGTTTTTGTCCATCCAAACCCAAAAGAACCGTTTGGAATAGCGCCGCTCGAGGCGATGGCATCCGGTGTTCCAACCGTTGTGCCAAACGCCGGCGGCTTGCTTTTCTACGCGACAAACGAAAACACGTGGCTCGTAGAACCGACTGGCGAGAATTTTGCCAATGCCGTAAATGAAATAATTGCGGATCCGGATCTGCGGGCGAAAAAGATCCAAAATGCTTTTATAGCCGTTGAAAATAACACGCGTATCAAATCCACTGATTTTCTGATCGAAACCTACGACAAGATGTACGCAGATTTCCAGAAACGCAATGATCTGTTTACCGACAGCGATGCTTCAAAGGATTTTGACTATCGCGAATTTTTTAAGTGATCTCCTTTTCGCATACCAATACCAGCCATTTTCGGTTCGCTTCGTTTTACGCTAGATCGTTCGCTGAAATGTGCAGCAGATCCGATTAAAACCCCGCTTATATAACTGACGAATTCAACCGACCGATCTCCTTTCGATATAAATGGAAGTTTTTTCGACTCATCTCAGATCGTATTAATTACAGATTTCGGTTGGCGCTGATCTGTTTCCGCTTTATTCTGCGATACGTTATAATCCAATTTCTTTTGTCGAAATAATTATGTTTGAACTCGTATTAGCAAATTTACGAACCCGCCCTTTTCGCACACTGATCAGTATTATCGGCGTCGCTCTGGGCGTCATTCTTGTCATTCTTTTCACAGGACTTGCTCGCGGGATGAGTAATGACATGGCGAAACGCGCGTCCAACTGGAAAGCAGAGATCGTCTTTACCCGTGCCGGCGCGATGGGGTTAACGAGTTCGAATGCACCTGTGAATACGAAATATGCTGAACGCCTGATGGAGATCGAAGGAGTTCAATCCACGATACCGGTTTTCCGATATTTTTCCGCAAATACAAAAGAACGCTGGGGCATCCAGCAGATCGACGGACTTGAATGGAAGCCATTTGCAGAAATGAATGAAATGTCGATCGAACAAGGTCGGACATTTGCAGCGAATGACGAGATTATCGTTGACCAACGCCACATGCAGGACAAGAATTATTCACTCGGCGATTCGATAGAATTGTTGGGTAAAAACTTCAAGATAGTAGGAGTTTTCGCGCCGCCGTCGGGAGCGAGAATAAAGATGTCATTGACAGCGATGCAAGAGGCGCTTCAGGCGAAAGACCGCTGTACATACATTTTAGTAAAGCTGAAAGATGGCGCTGACGTAGCTGCCGTAGCGGCGCAGATAAATAAAGAACTCCCCGGAAATAAGATAAATTTAACGCGGGATCTGATCATAGATGCGCAAGACCGAATTCCCGGATTGAGTACATTTCTAAATGTTTTGGTCGGACTCGGAGCAGTGGTCAGCACAATATTTGTACTACTTTCGATGTACACGACGATCACCGAAAGACGAAAGGAAATCGGCATCCTGAAGTCGCTTGGCGCCTCAAAATCGTTTGTCATAAAAGTAATCGAAGGCGAGGCATTTTTAATTGGGATCATGGGCGTAACACTCGGATTGATCTTGTCTTTTGTTACGGCTTATCTGATAGGGAATTTCTTTGAGCTTGTTTTTGAATATAGCGCAGGCTGGATTCTGGTCGCATTTATAATTGCGATCGGCGGAAGTCTCTTGGGCGCACTTTACCCCGCTTGGCGAGCCTCAGATATAGATCCCGTTCTGGTTTTAACAAATGAGTAGCAACGAACTTCTCGGCTCAGTTAAACAAAAAGACTCCTCTAAAAAACAAGGTGTCCTCCAAAAACTGTTCGCCGTTTGGTTTGACGCATTTGTATATAACCAGATCTGGGAAGACCCGAGAGTAGACCTAAAAGCACTTGATCTCGATAAAGACTCACGTATTTTAACGATCTCGTCGGGCGGCTGCAATGCACTGAATTACCTTCTAATGAGCCCCGAGAGCGTCACCGCAGTTGATTTGAATCGTCACCACATTTATCTGTTGAATCTCAAAATAGCGGCATTAAAGCATCTTCCGGCATATGACGATTTCTTTGGTTTTTTCGGCTTTGGCAAACACGAAAACAATCGCCACAACTATCAAAAGTATATCGCCCCAAGTCTTGACGACGAAACCCGAAAATTTTGGGAATCGAGTTCGCTGATCGGAAAGCTAACACACGGAAAACGCATAAATTTTTTCAAGAACGGCGGGCTTTACGAAAACTCCCGCAACGGATATTTCCTGCGTTTCTTTCATAAGTTTTCACGTTTTCTCGGCTGCCGGCCCGAAGAAGTGCTAAAAGCCAAAACTCCGGACGAACAACTCGCGCTTTACACAAAATATGTCGAACCTTTTTTTGATTCGTTTTTTATAAAGACGGTCGGAAAGCTTCCAGTCACACTTTTTGGTCTGGGAATTCCGCCGCAGCAGTATGACGAACTCGTCAAAGATCTTGAAGATGGCGGCAACATTCTCGATATTTATCGCGAAAGAACCAAACGGCTAGCGGTCGATTATCCGATCTATGAAAACTATTTTGCGTGGCAGGCTTTTGCGAGAAAATACGATACGGACTATCGCCAGGCCCTCCCGGAATATCTGAAAGAAGAGAATTACGAATTGCTCCGTTCAAATGCGCTAAAACTCCGCACAAGAGTCGGTTCGGTGACTGACGAAATAAAAGATAACGATTTTGGA
The DNA here is from genome assembly GCA_041747875.1 of Pyrinomonadaceae bacterium. GTDB lineage: Bacteria > Acidobacteriota > Blastocatellia > Pyrinomonadales > Pyrinomonadaceae > Aridibacter. The sequence continues at coordinate 3,200 of JBGTEI010000489.1, forward strand.
TCATTCGATCGTTATGTATTTCTGGACGCTCAGGATTGGATGAACCCTGAGATGATGACGGATTTGTGGTCGGCCGTGGCGGCGAAAAGTGAAAGTGGTTCGAGGATAATTTTTAGAACCGCAGGCGCGTCGTCACCGATCGAGATCAATTTGCCCGCAGAACTTCGGGAAAAATTCGAATATAAGAAAGTATTTTCAAAAGAACTCTTTAAACAGGACCGTGCATCGATATACGGCGGATTTCATCTTTACGTTTTGAAATAATTATGAAAAACAAAGACTTGATCACAAAATTCTACACATGTTTTTCAAATGGAGAAGCCGAAGAAATGATCTCCTGTTACCACGAACATGTAGAGTTTTCCGATCCCGCATTCGGAGTATTGAAAGGCGACGAGGCAAAGAACATGTGGCGTATGCTGATCGAGCGCTCGAAAGGACATCTCAAGATCGAATTCATTAATGTTTCAGCAAATGACGAACGGGGTTCGGCCGATTGGACCGCGCAATATCTTTTTAGCAAAACCGGCCGAAATGTTTTTAATGAGATCCACGCCGAGTTTGATTTCCGGGATGACAAAATAATTCGCCATAACGACAATTTTGATATCTGGAAATGGTCAAAACAAGCGTTGGGCTTGCCCGGTGTTTTGCTCGGTTGGTCGTCATTTATGCAAAACAAGATCAGGGCAAACGCACGAGAAACCCTGAAGCAATATGTCGCCAAACGCGCAGAATAAGATATGTCCGATGCTTTTGAAAAAATGGACAAGATGTATCGTCATCAGCGATATTTCTACGATCTAACCCGAAAGTATTACTTGCTCGGACGCGACAAACTCATTGGCGAAATGGATATCCGCGACGGGGAAAACATACTAGAAGTCGGATGCGGGACCGGCAGAAATTTGCTGATACTCGCAAAGAAATTCCCAAACGCAAAATTTTTCGGACTCGATGCTTCCGCCGCGATGCTCGAAACTGCGCAGCACAAGATCGATGCGAGTGGCATTAGGAATCTTGATCTAAAAAACGCACTCGCTGATGATTTCACATTCGGCAAAACATTCAACATTGAAGACGCGTTTGATACGATCTACTTTTCCTATTCGATCTCGATGATCCCAACCTGGAAGGAATCGATCCAGAATGCACTCAATAATCTTAAAAGCGGACGTTCATTATTTATCGTTGATTTTTACGACCAAAGAAATTTGCCGGCATTTTTCCGAAAGATCCTGCAGACCTGGCTCAAACAATTTCATGTCAAATATCCAAAAGAGCTGATACCGCATCTTTTAAAATTCGAAAAAGAAAACCTCGGAAAGTTAGAAGTTAAGTCTATCTACAAAAGTTATTCCTTCATCGCTAGTTTTAAGAAAACCTAGTTTTTCGCGGGCTATCAATAGAGTTTGATCAAAAGCGAAATTTCATTTTTGGATCGAAAGAACCTATTTCGATTATCTCCTGGTCGTGTTAAATTTTCTGTAAATCGCCCCCAATATTTTACTTTGGTTTCATAGGTGATACACTGTCGTACGTTAAAATCATGGTTAAAGACTCTGCAATTGCGCTAATTGACTGCAATAATTTTTTCGTTTCTTGCGAAAGGGTTTTTGATAAGTCTCTTAAAAACCGACCGGTCGTTGTGCTATCCAATAACGACGGCTGCATTATTTCCCGCAGTGACGAAGTGAAAGCAATGGGCGTAAAAATGGCGGAACCATTGTTTAAAGTGAAAAAACTGCTCGAGTCTCACAATACGGCGATTCTCTCATCAAACATACCGATATATTGCGATATCTAAAGTGGACCCCATTGTCCAGACAGCAATTTGTCCTATTTAAGGTGGATCGCTGCCGGTGTTTTGTATACCAGTGACTGGTGTCCGCGGTCGTGGTTGTAGAAGTCAAAATATCGTTTCAGACCGTCCCTTACTTTGACC
>JBGTEI010000490.1:0-7222 GCA_041747875.1 Pyrinomonadaceae bacterium
GGAACAAGCACAATTCCCAGGATCGCAACAAAATAGAACGGCGCGTGCCAGTTAAAGATATTGGCAACATACAAGCCAAACGGCACCCCAAAAACCGATGCAGCCGAAAATGCCGCCATGATCATTCCCATAGCCGCCGCACGGCGTTCGTACGGAACAATGTCGGCAATGATCGATAAAACTTGCGCACCGATCAATCCGCCGAAGAGTCCCGCAAAGATTCTCGAAAGCAGTAATATCTCGTAAGCCGGCGACATCGCACAACACAAAGTTCCGATCAAAAAGCCCGCGTATGCAAACAACAGGACCTTTTTTCGGTCAAACCGATCTACAAAAAATGCCGCCAGAAATCCCGAAGTTCCGGCACTAAACGTATATGCCGCAACGAGCATTGAAAACTGCTGAGAACTGATGTTGAAATACGGCATCAGGTAATTGCCAAGCGGCATCAGGATCATAAAATCCATGATGTGCGTAAAATTCAGCAGCGTCAGCAATAGCAATATGATCTTTTCTTTGGATTCCATTTAGAATTTGAATATCACGTTCGGTGATAAACAACTTATGCACTTTTTGCCTTCCGCAGATCAATTGCGCGTCCATATTGTTTAGGCACATAGCCCAATTCTTCTCCCAATTCCTTCGCGGCCGTGAACGGAAAATACGGGTCGCGCAAAAATTCCCGCGCCATCAGGATCACGTCTGCTTCGCCGTTTTGCAATATCGTCTCGACTTGTTGCGCTTCGGTGATCATGCCGACAGCGCCGGTTGGAATTCCTGCTTGTTTCCGAATTTCCGCGGCAAAAGTAACCTGGTAATTGGGCGAGACCGGGATCTCCGCGTCGGGCACATTTCCGCCCGTCGAAACGTCGATCAGATCGACCCCGATCTCTTTCAGTCTCTTGCACAATTCGATCGACTGTTCCAGATCCCAACCGTTTTCAGTCCAATCCGTTGCTGAGATCCGCACAAAAACCGGAAGCTTTTCCGGCACTGCGTCGCGAACTATACTTGCGATCTCAAGCGGTAGTCTCATTCGATTTTCCAAGCTTCCGCCATATTCATCCGTTCGTTTGTTTGAAAGCGGAGAAAGAAATTCATGCAATAAATACCCGTGTGCGGCGTGGATCTCGATCACTTCAAAACCCGCCTCAACCGCGCGATTGGCCGCTGCGGCAAAATCATTTTTTACTTTGTCGATGTCGGAGTGTGACGTCTCTTTGGGCATTGGATATTCATCCGAAAATTTTTCCGCACTCGGAGCAAATGTCTGCCAACCTCCGGAATTATCGTCAACTTTGTCTCCGCCATTCCATGGTTCGTATGTCGAAGCTTTTCGCCCTGCATGAGCGAGTTGGATCCCTGCAACCGCACCTTGTTCCTTGATAAATTTAGTGATCGGCTTATATGCTTCGGCGTGTTTGTCGCTCCAGATCCCGGCATCTGACGGTGAAATTCTGCCTTCGGGCGATACTGCGGTCGCTTCCTGTATGACGAGCCCCGCTCCACCAACCGCACGACTTCCAAGATGGACGAGATGCCAATCCGTTGGCATCCCGTCATCACTCGAATACTGGCACATCGGCGAGACAAATATCCGGTTGCGAAATTCAATTTCTCTTAATTTATATGTTTCAAATAATTTACTCATTTATCTTCCTTTTTTATTTCGCCTGAACATTCGCCGTTCGGCTCATGGTCAAGGACAAGCCGTTGCTCAACATTTTTTTCCAAATTCTCTTAGATTCGCGCAAATTCGCGGGCAAAACCTTCCTTTTTCGCGCGTTTTCGCGTATTTCGCGGGCAAATTCTCTTCTTAAACCTGACCCTTCCAATCCTTACCGGCCGAAAGTTCTTGCCAACGCTCCCGAATTCGCTTGAAATCTTTTTCGCTAAAATCGATCTGCACCAGCATTTCAGCATTTTCCTTCCAGCGTCCGGGTTTGGTTGTTCCAACGATCGCCGTGGTCACGCCATCTACAGCAAGTGTAAAGCTCAAAGCTTTAGCAATAGATTCGCTCAAATCTCCATCCAAAAAATCATATTGAAGCGTTTCTATCCTGTCCCAATATTCATGATGATAAGAATTTTCCGGTTTTGTCTCATGACGCCAAACAGCATTTGCGACCGGACGCTTTGCGATGACCCCCATTTCTTTCTCCCTTGCAAGTGGGATCGTCAGCCCGATCGATTCCTGATCGGCGATCGAAACCGACGTTTGAAGAGTGTCAAAGAAATCAATCTCGATCGCGGTCTTTGCATCTTCACCGTCGCCTGAATAACCTGCATACCTTGTATAACCACGTTCTTTTGCAACGATCAATGCTTCGATCGCTTCACCGCGATTGAGCGTTTCCGTGTCACAGCTGTGGAGTTGGGCAATGTCCAGATAATCGGTCTTTAGCGATCTCAAGCTATTTTGGATCGTTTCGAGGATCCCTTTCTTTGACCAGTCCGAATCAGTAAATCCATCGATCTCGCCGCATTTTGAGATCAGCACGATCTCTTTACGACGTTTTCCGAGCGCAAGCCCGATCATTTCCTCGCTTTTCCAATACGCCGCCGCTGTATCAACCAGATTCAACCCCGCATCGATCGCAGAATTTAGCAAAGTGTTGACGGATTCCTGCTTCGTTTTCTCCTGTCCAATCTCAGCCCCGCCAAATCCCAGACGGCTTACGCGCAGTTCGGTTTTGCCTAAATTTGCGTATTCCATATCGCTTTTCTTACAGAGTTGGCAGAGTTAACAGAGTTACGGAGTTGAACGAGTTACGGAGTTTTCAGAGTTAGAGAGTTTTTCGAATCTTCACGTCTTTACCAATACTTTCCATTCGTATTTCGAATTCACATAAAGGGAAATTGCCCGCTGAGATCTTTTTGCACTCCGCAAACTCCGTAACTCACTCAACTCTGTAACTCTGCCAACTCAGTCTACTCTGCAAACTCCGAAAACTCCGCCAACTCCGAAAACTCCCTTAAAGATCGAAAATGAAACCAGGAGTCGTTCCATGCGCGTAAAGTTTGCCGTTTTCGTCGATCAGTCTTCCTTCCGCAAAGCCGATCTGGCGCCCGACATTTATTACCTCGCCGATCGCTTTTAGCATTCCGGTTTTTTCAAATACAGGTCTTGCAAAATTCACCTTGAGCTCTACGCTTGTTGATCCTTTTCCAGCTTCGAGTGTCGATTGGACCGCACACGCCATTGCAGAATCGAGCATCGTCGAAACAAATCCTCCGTGGATCATACCCATCGGATTATAAAATTCCGCTTTCGCAACACCACTGAACGTAGCCTTCCCGTTTTCGATCTCCGATAAACTAAAATCGAAATGCCGGCTGATCGGCGGCGCCGGATATTCCCCGGAAACCATTTTGCTAAAGATCTCCAGAGCCGGTTCTGTTTTCCACAATTCCGCCGGTATTAAACCATAATTGATCTCTTTTCCCAATTTGCTCATATTAAGAATTTTGCCCGCGATACTCGCCAACCGACGCCAAAAATCGCAGGCAAGTAATTTCGAATCTAGGTTGCGGCACTATCTGCCTCGTCAACCTTTGTATTTATAGCCACTTCACGCCAATCATCGACGTTTTTCTGAACGGCTGCGAGCTTCGCACCGATCGCCATGATCGCATCTTCGCCAAGCGGTAAACGAAGCGGCGGATCTGCAATTTCCGTTACATCTATAATCGCCTTTACGCCTTTTACAGGGTCGCCGGGCTGATTGTTGTGATATTCGCCGATCGCGTCAGTTCGCTCGGAAGTAATATAATCCGCGATTCGATTTGCCGGCTGTACAAATGAGCGTCCCGCAAAATCTGTACGAAACCCGCCCGGTTCGACGATCATAACCTTTATTCCAAGATGCGCGACCTCTTGGGAAAGTGCTTCCGACAAAGCTTCAACGGCAAATTTCGTCGAGGAATAATACCCGCTCGAAGGAAAAGCCGTGATCCCGACGACCGAAGAAAGATTTAAAATATGTCCGCTTTTTTGAGCCCGCATTAGAGGCAACACTTCACGCATCACGCGGATCACTCCGTAAATATTTGTGTCATATTGCGTTAGAATCTGCTCCATCGAAGGTTCCTCGATCCCGCCGGCGAGTCCGTATCCCGCGTTATTTACCAAAACATCGATTCTTCCGAATTCTTCGACCGCTTTTGCAACGGAGGTTTTTACATCCTCCGCATTGGTTACGTCCAGCTTCAACGCCCTTGCAGTATCCGGATACTTTTCTACCAGATCGCTTATCGTTTCCGTTTTACGCGCGGTCGCTACAACCTTGTATCCGCGCACCAAAAGCTGCTCAGACAGCTCACGTCCGAATCCGGTCGAACTCCCGGTTATAAACCACACTCTATTTTTATTGCTCATATTTATCCCCGCTCAGAGTAACGGCTTTAGCCGTTTGAAACGTATTATTAAATCAGTGTTGCTGAAATTTCCTCATCCTTTCACGGCTAAAGCCGTTACTCTGAACTCAATTCTTCCCGTATTTATCGTTAAAATGTTTCACCGATCCTTCCATCAATTCGGTGAGAATATTTCTGTCTACATCGTCCAATTTCTTGATATAAAGACACGACTTCCCTGTTTTATATTTTCCGAGTTTTTCCATCAATTCATTGTATTTTTCGAAACCGTCCATAATATAAATTGTTATCGTGCTTTTTCGCGGTGCAAACCCCATCCGCATCCAATCTCCCTCGCGTCCTGATGCTCCCTTATATGTGTATTCGTCAAAACCTACTATCGAATCACCCCACATCTTTGGGTTTTTACCCGTAGCACTGCGCATCATCCTGGAAACTTCCTTGCATTCTTTTCGCTTTTCCTCATCTTCGATCGATTCCAGAAATTCCTTGACGCTCGCTTTGTTTTTCTTAGTTTTCAGTTCTACTTTTGCCATTTCAATTCCCCTTGTTAATTCTTGTCAATTCGCCGTCCGAGCTCCTCAACGAACTTTTCTGGTTCATCGATATAGACTTCCAAGTTCGTAAATGAGCGCTTTTTTCCATAAAATCCGATTAATTGCGATTCAGTGTTCGTACATATCGTTATATTGCCTTTGATAAGATTTCCCAACGGCAAAAGTCTTTCCGTAATTGTCTCATCTTGATCTTTGATCGAGATCGATTTGATATTTCCTATCTCGATCTCGGCGTCTCCCATCAAACCGCAGCGAATATGAAGTATATCGCCAGTAAATTCCACCGGGCGTAAAATTATTGCCTTTAAATGTGCCAGGATCTGAAATATAAGATAGATGCTCGATAACGTAAGTATCCACGCCGCGATCACGCTCCATTTTGCGATCAGAAAATGAAATACCAGCGTCTCTGCGACGACTATAAATGCAAAAACAAAAAGCAGCGCAGTTACGCCGTTCTTCTTATGATAGGAAAACCGATCCGCCGCGGTCTTGGTTTTCCACTTGAAGATCAAATAATAAAATCCCGCGATCTCAAACGCCAATGCCTTTGCCATAAAGGGATACGGAAATTCCCGGACGAGCGTTTCGCGGATGGATTCTGAAAAGTCCTTTTTCTGATCATTTAAAGATCGAAAGGTTTTTCTTGCCCGATATATTAAGTGAACGGCGTAAGCAATGAAAACCAGTTCCAGAAGCGGCACGACGTAATAAAGTAAGTAGTTGAATAGAGTGCGGTTATCGGCTGGAAGAATAACCAAAGCAACTGCAAAACCGACAGGAGCAATTACCGGAATTGCGGATTTTAAAAATTTCGTTTTTCGAAAAAAGAGCCAAAACGCGATCGGAAGAGTAAAAATAAGATCGATCGTAATTGCCGATGCAAGTATTGGTTCACGGATCAATGTGGAAAAGCTTGCAAAACTGATCGCAACCGCCACGATCAGAAGCAGAAAAAACAACTTGAACGAAATAAACAAAACATTTGTCGGGTTGGCAGTCATTGTCCTTCTTTGTTGATTTCCGAAACCTTCCTTAGTCGTACTCTTTTCTCGATATCATTAGCCCGTCTCTTACGGCAACCAAAATGTTGCTTACGCGGTTATCAGCTTGAATTTTCTTATTATATTCGTGAAGCGCTATCGTGCTCTCATCATCCGTCTTACCATCTTCGACGTCTAAAACTTCACCGCTCCATAAGACATTGTCCGCAACTATCAATCCGCCGATCCTCATCTTCGGAAATACTAGATCGTAGTAATTTGCGTAATTCGGCTTATCGGCATCGATAAACACGAGATCAAAGGTTTCATCAAGCGTTGGTATGATCTTCGTCGCATCCCCTAGTCGCCCGTCGATCTTTGCGCCAAGATCGCTTTTTGCCCAAAATTCTTTTGCAATCGCGTGGGTTTCAGGCTGCATATCAAGCGTTATTATTTTGCCGTCATCGGTTAAACCTTCCGCCATACAAAGAGCTGAATAACCCATATATGTTCCGACTTCGAGGATCCGCCTCGGCTGAACCATCTTGCTCAGCATCGCCAAAAGCCGACCCTGATAAAACCCGGAGAGCATACTTTTGTCATTTCTTTCGCGACCGGTTTTCTCTAAAAGCTCGGTTAATAGCTCACTTTCACCCGAGGTGAAAATTTCCGCGTATTTCTGAATTTCTGAATCTATTAGTTTCATATTTTAACTTTTTCGAAACCTACGAATTTCCGTCAACCATTGATTCAAACATCAGGCTGATCAAACTGCCCTGATCGTCCGTGATCTCGAGCGCATCTTCGCTTCCGTCCGTGTCATATTGGACGCCGATTCCGCGAATATTCGTGATCGTATCTTGGATCTTATCTGCTTTTGCATCTCCCCGATCGATCCTTACGACAACAACGCGCCGATGATCGCCGCTTCCCTCAAGGCGGGCTTCTTCAAAAAATGCTTCTCCGCTTTCTTCCGACACTTCGCCTTGCTTAAAAAGCTCAAATCTGGCGCGCCGGTTGTTGTTACGCGTAGAAAATTCTACTAAAAACGATTTCCAGTTATCCGGATCGATATTTACTCTTGGTTCTTTTGGTTCACTCATTTTTTTACCCCTTTCTTTATTTCGAACACTAAATTTTTACGACTATTTTTCCAAAGTGCGATCCGCTTTCCATGTATTTCAGCGCTTCTTTTACTTCGCTAAATTCAAACGTTTTATCTACTACAGGTTTTATTAGATTCTCACTAATAAATGAATTCATTTCTTCAAACATCGCGCGCGACCCTACATAGATCCCCTGCAA
>JBGTEI010000491.1:0-6495 GCA_041747875.1 Pyrinomonadaceae bacterium
GCGCGCATTCATCGATCGGACTTCTGCCGCTTCTCTACTTTGGTTCGGATGAACTCAAAAACAAATATATTCCCGGAATTGTTTCGGGCGAAAAAGTTTCGGCATACTGTCTTTCAGAAGCAGGTTCCGGATCTGATGCATTGGGAGCAAAATGTTCCGCAAAACTATCCGAAGACGGCACAGAATATATTCTGAACGGTGAAAAAATGTGGATCTCAAACGGCGGGTTTGCAGATTATTACATCGTTTTTGCAAAACTGAACGGCGAAGATGATAAGTTTTCAGCGTTTATGATGGAACGGAGCGAGAATTGCCGTCCCGGAAATGAAGAACACAAGATGGGGATCAAGTCTTCTTCCACCACGCCGCTTATTCTTTCCGATGCAAGAACGCCGGTCGGTAATTTGATCGGCGAGATCGGTGACGGTGCGAAGATCGCTTTGAACGTCCTTAATGTCGGACGTTTCAAACTCGGCGCTTCGGTAACCGGTGGCGCTAAACTCGCCATTCACGAATCCGTGCGATACGCGAATGAACGTGAACAATTTAAGACGCCGATCGCAAAATTCGGAGCGATCAAACATAAACTTGCAGAAATGGCGATCCGCACATGGGTTGCTGAAAGCATAACTTATCGAACGGTCGGGATGATCGATTCATTGATCGGAGATGGAACGGACTACAGCAAGAAACTTCGTTCTATAGAAGAATACGCGGTTGAAAGCTCGATAAATAAAGTCTATTGCTCTGAGGTTTTAGACTATGTCGTTGACGAAATGGTGCAAATTTACGGCGGTGCCGGTTATTCCGCTGATTACCCGGCGGAAAAAGCCTATCGCGATGCGCGTATCAATCGTATTTTTGAAGGTACAAACGAAATTAATCGAATGCTCATTCCGGGAATGCTTCTAAAGCGTGCAATGAAAGGTGAACTCGGTTTACTCGGGGCGGCAAAAGCCTTACAGGAAGAGATCCTCAATCCGGTCATGTCTTTTGACGAAGACACGGAGACACTCGCTACCGAACTAAAACTTGCGCGCAACGCGAAAAAGGTTGCGCTGATGGTTTTGGGAAGTGCGGCGCAGAAATTTATGGGCGGCATCAAAGATCAGCAGGAAATTTTGATCGGTTGTGCTGACATAATAATGGAAGCATACGCTATGGAGACCGCATGTCTTCGAGCGAAAAAAGTTGCGACCCGCGACGGCGAAGATTCTGCTTCAAAATATATCGATGCGGCGGGAGTTTTCTGTAACGACGCGATCCAAAGAGTAGAATCAACGGCTAAAAATACGATCGCGGGTTTTGCCGAAGGTGATGAACTTCGCGTGATGCTTGCTGCACTCAAGCGTTTTACGAAAAATAATTCTCCGATTAATACGATCGCAGCACGGCAGAGAATTGCCGAAACATTGATCAGTGCAAACACTTATAATTTCTAATTGTTTGCTAATGAATTGACGACGGGAGGGGCAAAAATTGAGTTTTTGCCCCTCCCATATTTTATATACAGATAAATTCCTTTTTGTTAGTTGGTCTGTTTGATAATTTTGCTAATGCGATCTAATTTACCTTATGGACGATAGAACCATAAAAAGTCCGCGTACGGAAATTGACGAGATCGACACTGAAATTCTGCGACTATTGAATAAGCGTGCAGAAATTGCCTTGCGTGTCGGCGCGGCGAAGAAAACGGTCGAAACCTCGCTCCTTGACCCGAAACGCGAAAGTGAAGTTTTAAGCCGCCTATCCGACATAAACCCAGGTCCTTTTGAGAATCAAAACGTTACAAATATCTTTCAAAGGATCATCGATGAATCGCTCCTTCTTCAGCAAAAAACTTTTCGTATTCCATCAGTGATCCTCGCGCAAAACTCATTGACAAAGATCGCGGATGAATCGCGTGTTGGGTTTCTCGGTGAACACGGTTCGTTTAGCGAGGAAGCAGCGCTCAAAATATTAGGGAAAGATTGTAAAACGGTTTCGTTTCCTACATTCGACGAATTGTATCAGGCGATCGACCTTGGAAAAGCAGATTATATTTTATCTCCGCTTGAAAACAGTCTTGTTGGATCGCTCCACAAATGTTTTGATCTATTGCTGGAGAGTTCGCTAAGTATCGCAGCGGAGGTAATTCTGCCGATCTCACATTATTTGATAGCTTGTCCTGAAGCGACAATGCAAACGATTCAAATGGTGGAATCGCATCCGGCGGCTTTAGCACAATGCGAACGTTTTTTTGCCGCGCATCCGATCTTGAAAGCCATTTCTTCAGACGATACTGCCGGAAGCGTGAAACGTGCAGTCGAAAGCGGAGACCCGGCGTGCGCGGCGATCGGCGGAAAGCGAACTGCAGAAATTTACGGCGGAAAAATTTTGCGCGAGCGAATTGAGAATCACGCGGAAAACTATACTCGTTTCGTTTTACTTTCAAAGGAGCCTGATCTATCAAATAAAGGCGCAAAGGTTTCGTTGGTTGTTAAATTAAGCAACAAACCCGGAGCTTTGCACGATGCGTTGCGTCCGTTTGTTCGCCGCGGGATCGATCTGTTAAAAATTGAAAGCCGCCCGATAAAAGATGAACCTTCGAATTTTAATTTCTATATGGATCTGCAGGCTCCGGCGAGCGAATCCGAATTATCCGGCGCGCTTAAGGACATAGGCGAAATAGCCGTAAACGTCCGTTATTTAGGTCGTTATTCAAAGATCTGATTAAATCCCTCCAATAATTTTAACCGAATACATTTCATATAATGATCCTAATACTAAAACCAAACATTGATACCGAAACACGCGAATTCAAGCAGATCGTGCGTCATATTGAAAATTTCAAAAATGTTGAAATCCGCGTTCACCGCGTTGAGGGTGCGAAGCAAACCCTGACCGAAATTTATCTGATCGGAAATACTGCCGCTATTTCGATCGAGGAAATGAAAGGTTTTAGAGGTGTAGAAAGCGCGGTTCGCGTTTCGGAAGAATACCGGGTTTTGGGACGGCATAGCGACGATAATCGATCAACTCATTTTACCTATAAAGGCGTAAAATTCGGACAAGATACATTAAATGTCTTTGCCGGCCTGTGTGCGGTCGATTCCCCAAAAAGCGTCGAAACGATGATGCAGGCGCTTCAGGAAAACGGACAAGTTTGTACCCGAATGGGCGCCTATAAGCCGCGGACAAGTCCGTATTCGTTTCAAGGTTTTGGAAAAAATTGTCTCCCGTATGTCTTCGAATTGGCAGGAAAATACGGTATCAAAGTGATCGCGATGGAAATTACACATGAATCTCACTTAGACGAAATTCATGAGGCGCTGCGCAATTCAGGTGATCCGACAGGAATAATGCTGCAAATCGGGACGCGAAATACTCAAAACTTCGAATTGTTAAAGATTGTCGGTCGCCAACAAGAATTTCCCGTGTTGTTAAAACGCGGATTCGGGATCACGCTCGACGAATCACTTCATGCCGCCGAATACCTGGCCAGCGAAGGAAATCAAAAGATCGTATTTGCCTTACGGGGAATGAAAACAAATATCGGCGATCCGCATCGAAACATGGTAGATTTCGCTCACATTCCGGTTGTAAAACGAATTACGCGCATGCCGGTTTGCATTGATCCATCGCACTCGGTTGGGATTCGCTCGAAAAGCTCGGATCGTATACTGGACATTATGCACATTACGGCGCAGGGAATAATTGCCGGTGCAAATATGGTCTTGGTAGATTTCCATCCGAATCCTTCGGTTGCCGTCGTCGATGGACCACAAGCTCTAAGATTAAACGAATTGCCGCACTTTTTGCACGACGTTGAAATTGTAAGAGATGCGTACTTAAAACGCGTAGATCTTTACAAAGACTTATAAGATCCAGGGCGCCGTAAAAATCGTGGAAATGCCTGCATTTGTTTGTCCTTTGTATCCGGCAGACTCCAGTATTTCGATCAGATTTCAACATCGATCGCCTATCCTTCGGTAAATAATTATGCACGGATGATAAAAACTACTTGCGTTTGATTTTACATTTGTGCTAAAAAGTTAACGTTAACATAATTTAAGTTAGAAATAACGGAACCGCATTTTGGAAAACGGAAAACGAAAAAAGAAACACGCTACTCTAAGTGACATCGCCGATTCGGTTGGTGTCGCTTCAATGACGGTTTCACGTGTGATAAACGGCACCGGTTATGTCAGTGAAGAAACCCGCGAAAAAGTTTTAAAGGCGGCAAACGAGTTAAATTATCGACGGAATGGATTGGCGCGAAATTTAAAGCGGCAATTTACGGAAACGGTTGGACTGGTTTTGGGAGATATATCGAATCCATATTCGACCGAATTGGCACGCGCGGTTCGTAAAACGCTTTTAGATCGCGGTTTTAGTTTGTTTATTTGTATCAGCGAACACAGCGCGAAAGAGGATATAGTTGCTTTTGAATCACTAGTAAATCACAGTGTCGACGGAATTATTATCGCCACCCGTTCAAATGACGGGGGTGATAAATATCTGCGGGGAATCGTTGAGAGCAATGTGCCGGTTGTTGTGATCGGACGCGATTTCCAACACGAAGATGTAGATTTTGTCTCGCCGGACAACTTAAAGGGCGGATTTGAAGCGACGCAGCATCTCATCGATCTGGGTCATCGACGTATTGGTTTTATAGGCGCAAACTTAAAAGGCGGATCGAGTCTTAAAAGACTCCAGGGGTATTTAAGTGCACTTAAGAAACACAATATCGAGATCGACGAAAGACTGGTAACCGGTCGAAATGAGGATGTTTCGGAAGTGCCGGGATACTCGACTGAGGAAATTGGTTTTGAAGGAATGAATCGCTTATTGTCGCTTCCGGATCCTCCAACAGCAGTTTTTGCGCGAAATGATTTTACGGCGATCGGTGCAATGAGTGCGATCAATGACGCAGGACTGAGAATTCCGGAAGATATTGCAATTGTCGGATTTGACGATATTTCACTGGCGATAAGAACGTCTCCGCCTTTGACCACGGTTCGTCAGCCGATGAGACTTGAAGGACAACTTGCAGCCGAGATGCTGCTTGAGAGAATTGAAAGCAGCGAGAAGATCTCAAGACGCGAACGAATTCTTAATTGTGAATTGATAGTACGGGAATCCACCGGGACCAAAAGAAGTTAAAGGATCTAAGTTACGGTCATCCGTAACGGTTTTTTTATGAGGTAGCCTGTTAACGTTAACATATCGACAAACGAAATTTGTAAAGATCTTTAGCCGGATAACCTTAACGTAATCTATGCCTTAAATTTCTGGCTTTCCGGACCTGATTTAAGAAGGACTTTAAGATGGCGGCCCACATTGAAGGTTTGCCTTTCGCTGGATGATCACAAGATGATCTTGGTCGCCGGCGCTAAAGAAGGAAATTCAAATAAGAATGGAAAACAACAACACCGAGAACATGACCAATGAAAAGATCGGATTTAAGTTTAGCGGAGTGCGCTGGCTGATCATCGCGATGGTGTTCTTCGCGACGTTGATCAATTACATCGATCGCCTGACGATCTCGGTACTTGCGCCGCTTATCATGAAGGACCTTCATCTATCCAACACCGAATATGGCGGTATTGCCACGTGGTTTTTGTTCGCCTATACGATCAGCCAAAGCCTTTCGGGAAAACTCTACGACAGGATTGGGATCAAGAAAGGTTTTACGGTTTCGATCATCGTCTGGTCGCTGGCTGCGATGTCACACGCGTTCTCTGTTGGTATCAAAAGTTTGAGCGCTTTCAGATTTGTGCTCGGACTCGGCGAAGCGGGAAACTGGCCGGGTGCAGCAAAGACAGTAGCCGAATGGTTTCCGGCCCGTCAGCGGGCATTCGGAATGGCGATCTTTAACAGTGGCGCAGCGATCGGTTCGATCATTGCTCCGCCGGTAATAGTAGGCTTGACGGCCTATTTTGGCCATTGGCAGGAAACTTTTATCGTCACTGGCGCACTCGGGTTTATCTGGCTGATCTTTTGGTGGCTGATCTATGATTCGCCAGAGAATCATAAGTGGATAACAAAAGAAGAATTTGAACTCATAAAGAATGATGAGGCGATCGACGATCCGGAAACCGCGGCAAATGTCGAAGTCGCAGCTCCAAGCTGGACATCACTATTGAAATACCGTCAGGTTTGGGCGATCGTGCTCGCAAGATTTCTGACCGATCCGGTTTGGTGGCTTTATATCACGTGGCTGCCGCTTTATCTCGCCAACGTCAGAGGCTTTTCACTAAAAGAGATCGGATTATTTGCGTGGGTTCCATTTGTTGCAGCAGACGCCGGCAGTCTTTTTGGCGGATGGCTTTCAGGACATTTGATCGGACGCGGATGGACGGTCAATTCAGCACGAAAGGCGGTTATTGCGTTTGCAGCGTGTCTCATGCCGGCAGGGATATTTGCTGCATTTGCCACTGATCCGATGGTCGCACTTGTTTTGATCGGTGTCGTTTTGTTCGGATTTCAGGTTTGGATCAACAATGTCCAGAC
>JBGTEI010000492.1:0-3766 GCA_041747875.1 Pyrinomonadaceae bacterium
ACGGATCGTTATCATATAATGCGCACTCCGCGATCCCTTGCGCCCGCGAAAGCGATGATTGGCTCGAACGAACTTCACTGTTAACCAACTGATTTCTTAACTTAGCCATTTCGTCTTCGCTGGGCCCATCACTAACCATGAGCTTTATTTCGTTTACGATGGTCTCGCGGATCTTATCGAGATCCATGTCCGCTTTTGGAATCGCACCGATCATTATTCCCGAAGGTCCGCGTCGCTCATCTGTAAAACCAAAGAGTTGCATAACGGATTCTTCGCCTTTGACAAGTTTTTGATAGAGTCTTGAGCTATCGCCGTCATAAAGTAGTTTGCCGCCTAAATAAAGCGCAATGTGTTCGGGATCGCGGCGCGGCGGAATTTTCCAGCCGATCAGGAAGGCAGGTAAAGGCGCGAGTTTATCTTCATGCTTTCTGTAGGTTTCCGCTACTTCCGTTGGTTCTGCAACATCGATCTCAGGCGGTCTTGTTTGTGACGGTATCGAGCCGAAGTATTTTTCGACAAGTTCTTTTGCCTTCTCGGATTCAAATGCGCCCGATAAAACCAGGACAGCATTGTTTGGCGCATAATAAATTCTAAAGAACTCCCTGATGTCGTCTACGGTCGCGTCATCCAGATCTTCCATCGAACCGATCGTCGAATGGGAGTTCGCAAAATTCTTATAGACCATCGAACCCAGAATGTCGAAAATTTCTCCGTACGGCTGATTGTCATAGCGCAGGCGCTTCTCTTCTTTTACCGCTTCACGCTGATTATCAAGGTTTTCCTGCGTTACTGCAAGTGCACGCATTCTGTCGCTTTCGAGCCACAATCCAAGCGGCAATTGATCTGCCGGAAGCGTCTCATAATAATTCGTACGCTCGGAACTCGTCGTACCGTTCATAGTACCGCCGGCTTTCATAATGAACTGAAAATGCTCAGCCTTTGCCACATTTTCACTTCCCTGAAACATCATGTGTTCAAACAAATGTGCGAAACCGGTTCTTCCTTCGCGTTCGTTTCTGGAACCGACGTCGTAATATACCGCGATCGACACCACAGGGATCGAAACATCAGGGTTAAGTACAACGCGGAGGCCATTGTCGAGCGTGTAATCTTCGAGTTCGAGATCGATTAATTTAAGAGTTTCGGTCATAATTAGAATTATTTATTGCGTATATTTTCCACCCTGCTGGCGAAATCCAATTTAGAAACAAGTGATTATCAGAACATTTTGAAAACGAAAAATCAAAACGAATTGTCTTCCCTCTTTTGATTATTTTCACGGGCGATCGCATAAAGGGCGGCTTTTACCTGAAACGGAGTAAGTTCGGGATGACATTCTAACAAAAGTGAAATTATTCCAACGATGTGCGGACATGCAAAACTGTTCCCCGTAAGATTTCGATAACCATTATTAAGCCAGGTCGTTTTCACGTTTACTCCGGGAGCCGTCAATTCAATTACTTCTCCAAATCTAAAACCAAACCTAAACGGGTCGACTTCAGTGCTCTTACTTACTGATATCAAAGACGAAGAAAACACAGATGGAAAACTCGGCTGAGGTAAATTGTTAGCGGCTGCAACGATAATACATCCGGCCTGGTACGCCCGGTCTAATAGATCATGAAGCGGGATCGCAAACTGAGGTTTTGTAGTTCCAAGGCTGAGATTTATTACCTTGAATTTTTGATTAATTGCATATTCAAGACCTGACAGAAATGCATGCCCGTCGCCCAATCCGCTTGCGCCCAACACCTTTATACTGTTTATCTTCGCATTCGGAGCGATCTTTCCGATTATCCCGGCACATGCCGTACCATGTCCGGCCGAATCACCTGTGTCGCTTTCTACGAAGACAACCCGATTCCCATCCTTCTTTGCCTCAAGCGATTTGCTGATCTTCCCGATCAGCTCCGAATGCCCGGTATCAACCCCGCTGTCAATGATCGCTACCTCAATTCCATCTCCCGTACACGAACGCCATTCATCGCCAAGCGTTAAAACATTTGGACCGTCTAGCATTTCGTTAGGAGATGAGGAAGTGATCTGTACCATAATTTATACAATTTCGTTTTTTACCGTTCGAAAGATCACAAACTCGAGTAATCCGCATTAATATTATCATCTGAATATTTAAGAAAAGTTTCGAGTATTTCCCGGCACATATCGCGCTCTTTTTCTCCGGCCCGCGAAAACTCCCGCACCAATAGCGCCAGGTCGAGCATTTGCTTATGTTCGTCAGTTTCCCGAATGCCGGCAAGCCAGGTTCGGATCTCATCAAATTCCCGCTTAGAATCGACCGATATCAGCTTTTCGCCCAACGAACGAAAACTGCGCGCAGTTTCGTAAGTACTTACCAGCGGCGCGATCGCCTCTGCAAAAAACGCCGCTTTATCCATTTCTTCAGGTGTAAACGGCTCATAGGGCGGATCACCAATTCTATTCACATATTCCAAAACACCTAATACTTCATCTTCATATTGAAGCGGTGTGGCCAAAACGGTTTGTGTAGAAAAGCCGGTAGTTTTATCAACCTCAGCATAAAAACTTTGTTCCTGCCCGGCCTCGCTTATTGTCATCGGTTGTCCGGAAGACATTACA
This sequence comes from Pyrinomonadaceae bacterium, assembly GCA_041747875.1. Lineage (GTDB taxonomy): Bacteria > Acidobacteriota > Blastocatellia > Pyrinomonadales > Pyrinomonadaceae > Aridibacter. The sequence goes on from JBGTEI010000492.1 coordinate 2,599, forward strand.
AATCCGGCGATTCCTTTTCCTGCGGGCACCTGAAGATCGATCAGCTTATCAGCCACCTCGCCGATCGCCGTTAGAAATCTTAGATCTCCGTCTGCACCATCCCTTATCAAAACCGAAGCTTCTTCAGAATTGATCGACGCAGAAGAAATTCGGAGAAGGTTTTGAATTGCTTTTGTGATGGGAACCGTCAGGAGATTCGCGACGTCGATGGTCTCAACAAGCGCTCTTAACTTTTGTTCCAGATCAATTTTCCGATTCTCCGCCATATTTAACAATTTTACGTTAGAGACTGAATGTTTCAAAGTTGACCAAACACAAAAGTTAACCCAAGTTCACAACCGAAAAAATAATTCATAAAAACAATGGAAGAACTCTGCTATTAGTACTTTGCTTTAGACAAATAATAATACGGAAGATTTAGCTGTTTCAGCGATTTTTCAGCTTGCGAAAGTTAAGGGTGTTTTGTAATAATCACGGCATTCCTAAAAGTATAACTTTGTGCCGGCTGCGGAGCGGGTTGAACTGTCTTTACGTGACAAAACCTATGAATAAATATTTTTGTTCGACTTTGGCAATTTCACTATTATTCTCTGCATTCTCACTGGCTCAAACAACGGATAAGCAAATTCCAAATGTACCGCAAGTTGAGCCGTTCCGGATCAGCAAAGGGAAATCCTTTTCTGCATCGATTCCGCGCTCTACTTCCGGCAATTCGGATACCGCAGAAACAATCAGTCGAAAGATAATCGAACAGGATTTCAGCGACGCGCTGGATATAATTCAAAAACACTACGTAACGCCGGAAAAGACAGGAACTGATGAACTCACAAAATTATCGATCGAAAAAATGCTCCGAATTCTGGATCCTCACTCAAATTATTTTGACGCCAGAGAATACGGCGAACTTTTGAGCGAACAACACTCGGAGTATTTTGGGATCGGGGCGACGATCGCAAATTTTCGTCACGGTGGCGTATTTGATACTTATGTAACTTCTACGTTTCCGGAATCTCCGGCATTTCGCGCGAATCTGAATTTCGGCGATCGGATCATTTCGGTCGATGGAGAGAATGTTTCAGGCAAGAATTCGCTGTATGTTAGAAATCGTGTCCGTGGTAAAAAGGGCACGGTCGTTCGACTAAAGGTCGAACGAAATGTCACTCGGCAA
>JBGTEI010000493.1:0-5303 GCA_041747875.1 Pyrinomonadaceae bacterium
GTGCTTCCGCCCATATAGAGCGCGATGCCGACCAAGCCGTCATTTCCCGCCATCCCGATCTCGGCGGTCGAGCCGTTTTCCATAATATAGAGCAGAGAGATGATCGCCGTCGTCGGAAAATAGATATATTCGAGTTGTTCACCGGATTCGTAGATCACTTCACCAAGCTCGAGGTTGATGGGTTCGAGGTCTTTATTTAAACGATCAAATTCATCGGCAGGCAGCGCTGCAAGTAAATGATTTAATTGCCCTTCATCGGTAGATCTGGTTTCCAACATTAAATTACTCCTCGAATCCGTTACCGTTGAAATCGTTTCAAGTTATAGACCGTTTAATCGAAGATATCACAAAAAACGGCTTTCACGTGTGCCAGCGCACACAAGTTCACAAATATTTTATATAAGCGACAACGCATAGAGGTCCATTTATTAAAAGCTTAGGTTACGAGTGTAGCTTAATAAGTCTCACTAAGATCGAATCAATTTTTCGGTTCAAGCGGGATCGGGAGATTTTATTTGACCGAAGTTTAACCTATCAAGACATTGTAAAAATTTATAAATACTTCATTCAAAACAGAAAAATATTATGACTATAAAAACGGTAAAAAAACTTTGTCGATAGCCGCTTTGTCCCTGGCATTTTTAATCGGAACAACCGGGATCAGCAACGCTCAAGGTAATCGAAATGATCAAAAACGTCAGCAGAAAATTGAAAAGAAGGAGCGTAAAGATCAACAGAAGCTGGCCAAACGCGAAGACAAACAGATCAAGACCGATCAGCGGCGCGACGAGAAGCGCATCCGGGATGTTCCCGTTCGAAAAAATAACCCCGAAAATAATCGCTACCGCGTAAACCGCAACGGTGATTATTATGAGACCAACAACCGAGGTATAGAGCTTCTCAAACACGCCGTAAATGCCGGTTATCAGGAAGGCTACGGGCAGGAAGAAACGACCGTCATGATCGCCGCGCTGAGAATTACCGCAATTCTTCGATTTACCGAAAAGGAAATTACGGCTATTACAACTACGTAAGCTCTCCACAATATCAATATTATTTTCAGCAGGGTTTTGAGCGCGGTTACAAAGATGGTTTCAACAGCCGCTACGAATATGGAACAAATAACAACGGCTCGCTGAATATTTTGGGAAAAATTCTGGGTACCATTTTGAATATCGAAAGATACTGAAAAAATGCCCGCGATGTAACAAAAGCCGAACAAATCAATTTTTGTCCGGCTTAATTTATTTGAAATTATGGCAGCACTTACAGTCTGAGTAAGATTATCAGAAAGCCAATTTTAATGACTTTGATCGGCGCTATTTTCTTCGTTAACGGATTTTCATCGCGAAAACGCCCGTAATTTTTCCGAATACCTGTGCGATATGGCACGAAATACTTTTGGCGAAGTAAATGAAGTGTTGCAAAAGTGGGTGAAATTCACCGATCGCAACTAAGCAAAATTACGCTGGAAATGATGCTGATGATCGAAGAAATGCAGAGCGAATAAATCATGTCCAAAACAATATTCCAATGTGCATGAAACCGCACTGCTGACGACGATTCCCGATCCCAAGAAAATTGAATCACACGCCGCCGCACACGTCTTGCAGTTTGGAATAATGGATATGACGTACAGAAAAATAAAAACGCGGCACAAGCCGGAAAAGTAAGATCTGAAAAAAGTTTTTATATGCGCGGGAACGCACTGATAAAAGATCTCCAAAGGTCTAAATTAAGATCCAAGCCCAAGCCGATCACAGGAAAGCTGGAGTTCCGCTCCAAATTTGCGTTTGGAAAACGGAGCCGCGTTGATCAATTTTCTTGGCAAGTGTTTTTTATTTCATGGGCTCTTAATATGTGGTTAACGTCGCTACTTAATGTCGACGATTTATATGGAGAGGCGGCTCGAGTAATATTAGAGCCGTCTTTTTTTAAGCAAAAATCGTAGTTTTGTATAGTAAATACTCATCAATAACTCTTCATACTGAAATTATTTTTACAATTATTAAGGAAACTTCATGACAACAGAAAAATCTAAATCAAACAACAAAAAAGGAATTTTTTATCTTTTACTCGGCGGCGGGATCGGAGCGATCGCTGCTCTATTGTTCGCACCAAAAACCGGTAAAAAACTGCGTGGTGAGATCGGAGACGCAGCTAGCAAAGGACTGAATAAAGCTGAAGCATTTGTCGGAAAAGTCGGCGAAAAGGCCGGCGATATCTATCAGGACACGAAAATTAAGGTCGGCGAAGTTTACGACTCCGCAAAACATAAAATGGATTCGGCCACCGCGTCGCTTACTGAAAATGCGGAAAAGCTCGAGGCCGTTGCCAAAGAGAAAGGCAAAGAAATTTCGGCAGATTTAAAGGTCACGAAATAATCGTTTAATGACGAAATAAAAGACGACGGCGCGAAAAATGACCTCAGCAGCACAAATGCCGCAGTTACAAATTAACCGAGCGCTTAGCCGGACAAACTTTCGGGAGCGCATAAAGAAAATTACTCAAGATCGAGGAGAAAAATTTATGAAGGGATACACCTCAGCCATTGAAAACGAGACAAACAAAAACACTGATTTCCGCCGCGTTCTATACACATCTAAACACAGCCAACTGGTATTGATGAGTCTGCTTCCGGGTGAAGAGATCGGTCTGGAAACGCATAACGGCAACGACCAGTTTTTCCGTGTCGAGAAAGGACATGGCAAATGCGTGATCGGCGGAAATGAATGCGAACTTCATGACGGCGATGCCGTAATTGTCCCGACCGGGGCACAGCACAATATTATCAATTTATCGGAAGCCGAAGACTTAAAACTCTACACGATCTATTCGCCGCCGCACCACAAAGATGGAACCATCAGAGCGACCAAGCTCGAAGCGGAAACGCAGCCCGAAACGTACAAAGGCGTCACCACGGAGCGTTTTCCAGACGATGATACCGATACGAAGCGCATTTTCGATGAGCAGATCGAAAATTTTGACATCAGGGTCCACCACAAAAAGAATTCGGGCAAACTCAAACGCTACGAGAAGAAACTGGCGAAAAAAGCGCAGAAGATCGCCAAATACGAAAGTAAAATTGCCGATCTAAAAAAGAAAATGTCGAAACTCCATTTTCGGCAAGCGGCATAGATTTCAGCGTGGTTGAAAGCAGCATGAAGCAACCGATAACTTGATGCGAAATTTATTTGAGTAGCGCCGTCGTCCCGACGGCTGTCCTGAGAGCGTCCCGCTCTCAGGACTTCTTTTAAGCCTGGGAACGCGCCGCCAAGAAATTTAGCGCATATGGGCGGCAAGATGCCGCCACGACAGCCACCGGGACGGTGGCGCTGCGTCATTGAGGTCGATTTTCTATTGATAGGTTCTGCGGCCTAGGTCAAGAATTACTTTTCCTTCTTAACTTCTTCTTTCGTTTCTTTCTCTTGCTCAACGATCGTACTCGTTCCTTCTTTCTTAATCTTTGGCTTTTCGCCGTCCAACCCGCTTTTGTAATAGACTTTGTTACTGATTCCTTTTACTTCGATCGCGCCAACTTTTTCGACGTAAACCTTGTTTGAAACTCCATCAACAACCAAAGTTTTGCACTCACCTGTAAATGTATAGGTATTTGCGGTTGCTTCCTGATCGATCTCGACGTCTCTTTCCCTGCACGAGATCGTCTCAAACTTTCCGGTGTCAGATAAAACCAACGATCCGCCAATTTCCGGTGTCGAACTTTCAACTATGTTTGCGTTTGAATTGTCCCCGGTCTTTTTTGTCGTGGTAGTTTCAGAACTGCAGCCCGAAATGATAAAGCTTAAAGCGAGTAAAAATATAAATAATTGCTTCAATTTGTTTTCTCCTTATTCTTCCGAAATTGGAATTGATGTTAACACTTGCGAGCTGCGTAAGCTAGATTCTTTACTTTCCGGACGTTTGGAATTCAAACCTTTACGCTGCCGTCTGCATCTGAAATGTTTGACTTATCACCTAATAATAAATAGATTTAACAAATAATTTTGACGGGAAAAGATTTGACCATGAAAAAAGCACTTTTAGTTTTGAGTTTTGTAATTTTACTGTTTTCAGTCACTTCATTTGCGCAGACGACAGATGGCAATAAAGATCCGGAATTTAGTTTGGAACAAGTTCTGGAGATCGATGCAAACCACAATCTCGATGTCGCCTGGCAGGCATTTAAATCGCGAAAAGCGTATAAAGCTGTTTTGATGAGAACTGATGAGACAATGGCCGCGCATCCGACCTATTCCAAAATGGACGAGATCCTCTATCTTTCGGGCGTAAGCAGTTATTACTTATCGGTCGGAAAAGGAAAACAAAAGATCAATCTTGAACTCTTATCCGAAGACGAACAAAAACGATATGCACGCGAGAAGTTGAAAGAAGACGCGATCGCTTTCCTTGGAATTCTCATTGAAAAACACCCCGACAGCAAGTATAAAGATGATGCCGAAAAGATCTTAAAAAAAATAGAAACGGAAGATAAATAGCGAAATTTTTGCTCTGAATATAAAGGAGTCCCACAACCTCATTGCGGCATGAAACAATTAGCAATAATTTGTTAACTGAAATTTGACGTGGAAAGTTTCTAAAAGATAAGTGAATCTAAATCAAATAACCGTATATTCACCAAACGCAGAAAAAGCAGCCGAGTTTTACCAAAAACTTGGGCTGCTTTTGATCGTCGATTCTATCCCGCGTTATGCGCGGTTTGAATGTCCTGATGGCGACTCTACATTTTCACTTCACCAAACGAATGAAACGACGACGAATCCAAATATTGTTTTGTACTTTGAATGTGAAGATTTGGATGAGCGTGTTGCAGAATTACGTTCGAAAGGGTTGGAGTTTGAACTTGATCCGTCAGATCAGACATGGCTTTGGCGCGAGGCACATCTGCGGGATCCGGACGGAAATAAGATCATACTTTTCCATGCCGGCGAAAATCGGAAGTATCCGCCATGGCGTTTAAATGCAAAAAACTAAGGGGACGACGAATTGGATCGTGTCCCCTTAACTTTCATAGTAAATTCGTTCAATTTACCAGTCTAGCTCAAACGCGTAATCATCCCGTCCACCGCTTGAATCACGAATTTCAATAATAGCGGTGTAATTATTATTTCTTGACGGCTGCTGAATTACTCTCACACTCCCTCGGCCTTCAGTTTTATCCACCTTCACATTGACGTTTCTATTCGGCAGCGATGATGAAATGTTAAATCGCCCGGCTCCAAGATTCTGTCCGCTGATCGTTCGGGTAGATACCGAACGCCCGCGAATTATTATCTGAACCCGGT
>JBGTEI010000494.1:0-4068 GCA_041747875.1 Pyrinomonadaceae bacterium
ATTTGTTGTCGGCAATTTCTGCTTGATAATATCCGCCTGGATCGTCACGCCGAGATGATTTGCCTGACCCGTCAGATCAGCAGAAGCATGCTTGTCGCCGTCAGATGTCTTAAATGCTGAATTTCGAAGGTAACACCAGAGAATCGTCGCCATTCCGAGCTCATGTGCATACGCAAAAGCTTCCGCGATCTCGACGATCTGACGTTCCGATTCTTCGGAACCAAAATAGATCGTTGCGCCGACCCCGACCGCTCCGAGATTTTTTGCCTGTTCGATCGTGCCAAACATTACCTGGTTAAAACTATTCGGATAGGTTAAAAGTTCGTTGTGATTTACTTTTACGATAAACGGAATTTTGTGCGCATATTTTCGCGAAACCGCCCCGAGCACGCCAAAGGTTGAAGCCACAGCATTACAGCCGCCTTCGATCGCGAGTTCGACGATATTTTTCGGGTCAAAAAGTTTTGGATTTGGCGCAAAGCTTGCGCCCGCCGAATGTTCGATCCCCTGATCTACAGGAAGGATCGAAAGATATCCCGTTCCTGCAAGTCTTCCATTGTCGAAAAGGGTTTGCATCGAACGCAAAACACTTGGAGTGCGGTCCGAATCAAGCCAGACGCGATCAACAAAATCGGCGCCCGGTTCATAAATATGTTCTTTTGGAATCGTTGTAGAAGTGTGTCCTAAAAGTGTTTCGGCATCACCGCCTAAAAGTTCTTGTACTTTACTGTAATCAACAGCCATGTCTTAAAATGTCTCCCGAATTAATAAATTGATTTGATAAAAAGAATTTCCCGAGATTATATCACAAAAATGATCAGGCAGGATTTGTCCAAAAAGTTGAATATAATTTAACTGGAGTCGTGTTGCTGCTTCGACTTTCCTCATCAAAATGCCATTCATTTAGGGTTTCCGCAATGGGTGCATTCTCCCAAAATACTTCCCGCTCAAGATCTTGCGGCTACTGCAAACGAGCTGCTCCCGAAATGCACTCGCTCAAATCCAGACTCAGGAAAGTGCTTTTAAGAATTGAGAGCCTTCGATCATTTTTGCCTGAGCAATTTGATAAGGGCGCGTTCTTCAGGGCTGGAGTCTGCAATTCGTTTTATTCTTCTGTTTGATCTTGGAGTAAACTCTTCAAGCGTGACGCCTTTTTCGTAAGAGCTGATCACCGCCGGATGGATGTAAGAGCTTCTGCATACAACCGGCGTATTTCCCAATTGTTCCGCAACGCTTTTTACTGCCGAGATGATCTTTTTATCAATCTCTTTCTTTTCGCCGTCAAATCCGAGATCGGATAATTCGAGCGCCGCGAGAAGGGTCGCTCCCCAGGTTCGAAAATCTTTTGACGAATATTCCGCTGCGGTCGCTTCTTTAATATATTGATTTATGTGGCTGGGTTTTACGGCTTGCGGCGCGCCCGTATCATCAAGATAAGCAAAAAGTTTTTTACTTTTGCCGATCCTCCGAATCTTGCGAAGTGCATCCGCTAATTCTTCATCGACAAGTACCTTTCGTTGCTTGATGTGATGCTTCCCGATAAATTCAAAAGTAAGCGTGCCGTCATGGCCGATCTTTAGGTGATCTTTTTTAAGCGTAGTGATTCCGTACGTTCGATATTTTTTTACGCTTTGTTCCGATCCGATCCGGATATACAGAGAATTGATCAAGCGAATTACGATCGCCAGTATTTTCGCCTGCGGGAATCCTTCGAGCTCCAGATCCTTATTTGTCTTCTCGCGAAGCTGAGGCAAGAATTCGCCAAAGCTTTCGATCTTTCTGAATTTCTCACGCTCGCGTTTTCTCCTGAATGCCTCATTGTAAAGGTACTGCACACGCCCGGCTTCATCTATACCGACGGCCTGCAATTTGCCGCGCGTCGACGGCGAAATACGAACGTGTTTCCATGCGGGCGGGATGACGAGGCGTTTGATCCGCTCATGGATCTCTTTATCGTCGATCTTTTTTCCATCCTTATCCGAAAATGTAAATCTTTTGGTTGTGGAATTTGAACGCCGCAGCCATTTTGAGCGGCCGCCTTTTTCGATACGCTCAAGCAATGTTTTTAGGTCGATCTTTGGTTTTGTTTTTGCCAACTTTCTAGCCGCCTTTTTGTATCGGATTTCGTACACAATTCGGAACAATTACTACGATAAACAAACAGTATGCCAAAAAAAAGACCGCATTGATTGTCAACGAAGCCTTAAATCTTAAATCTTAAATCTTGAATCTTGAATCTTAGATCTGACTATTTCGCCTGTTTTGCCTCGATATTCAATATAACTTTTACATCTTTTGAAATAACCGTACCTTCGGGATTGTAGTTTACGCCGTAATCGGTGCGGTTGATCACAGTTTCAGACATCGCGCCCATCACCTTCCCGCCGCGGCCATCTGCAAAACCCGCAACCTTTACCGGGATCGTGATGCTTTTGGTAACGCCGCGAAGCGTGAAATCGCCCGTAACCATCAGTTTGTCGCCGCTTTTTGCAACCTTTGTACTCTTAAAAGTCATTTCCGGATGGTTTTCTACGTCAAAAAAATCAGCCGATCGAAGGTGCTTGTCTCTCCCTTCAACGCGCGTATCGACGCTTGTCGTCTTCGCTGTAAACTCGACCGAAGATTTTGATTCATCGTCACCGTTGTAATTAATTGCGCCCGAAAAATCGGTAAAATAACCCGGAACGTATATCAGCCCCATGTGCTTTACTTCAAAACCGATCGCGCTGTGATTCTTATCAAAATTATAAACACCGCTCTCAGCCTCGACATTTGTATTTGCAAATTTTTCCGCGATGGAAAGTTTCTTTGCGGAAACACCATTAAAACCGATCAAAGCCGCGACTCCGATAAACGCAAAAATTATACCTGCTGCATATTTCTTCATATTCCTTCTCCTCTAGCACAAGATTTTGATATTGATCCTTTATTGTTTTGTGGAAACTAAAAATGTAATTCTTATTCTAACAAAAAAAATTCCTGTTATTGTATCGAAGTGTTATAAGAAATGTATCTTACTGGTATAAAGGCAGAGAACATACAGTGTTACTAGCAGATATGTGGGAAGCATTTACAGAATGGTTTTCGGGTCTTGGCGCTGAATACGGCGTAAATCCGTTTATCTTTGGCGGGATCTACATCGGCGCGATCCCATTCTTTTCACTTTCGATCGGCTGGCTGATCCGCAATTACCGAAAAAACAGATCGATAGTTTTACCGGCAATGTCCGCGACATTCTTTTTTATCTCGGCATATATTTATCTGATCTTTGCCGGAAAAAATGTGCCGTGGTGGGTTTATGCAGTCGTGGTTTTACTGATCATATTTGGGGCGTATTCAACCCTCAAAAAAGTGCGCCGGCAGATTATCGATGCGGGAACAGAAGAAGAGGTTTAACCCGCGGAACACGCGGAATGCACGGAAAAAAGAAAGAGGAATCCAGCAGATTTGATTTTGTTTCCGCGTTTTTCCGCGTATTCCGCGGGCAAATATCCCCCGAATTACGAATAACGAATTACGTAAAGCGAACCGCGTACAGCGAAAAAAAACCTTATGAGCGAAACATACGACCTAATTGTGATCGGCGGCGGTTCAGCCGGACTCGTAGCAGCGGGCGGCGCGGGAATCCTCGGCGCAAAGGTGGCGCTGATTGAAAAAGCCAAACTCGGCGGAGATTGTCTTTACACGGGCTGTGTTACTTCAAAAACTCTGATCCGCTCTGCGCGTTTTGCTTCCGATATGAAACACGCCGGGAAATACGGATTTCAGATTCAAGATTTAAGATTTAAGGATGATAATTTCGCATCGATCACAGATCGCGTGCAGGATGTGATCGGCGTAATTGAAGAACATGATCGGCCGGAAGTGTTTGAAGAGATGGGTGTGGAAGTGATCTTTGGTTCGCCAAAGTTTACCGGCAGAGATGAGATAGAAGTTGATCTGCGCGACGGTTTAAAACGGACGATGCGCGCCAAGCGTTTTTGTATCTCGACCGGATCATCCCCATTTGTTCCGCCGATCGAAGGGATCAAAGACACAGGTTACATCACAAATGAAGAAGTTTTTCAC
>JBGTEI010000495.1:0-5799 GCA_041747875.1 Pyrinomonadaceae bacterium
TCCCTTCCACAGCGTTGGTAGGTTTTTTGGCTTTTTGCCCGTTTGAAAAAGCAGGTAAAAAACCCAAAACAATAAAACACAAAACTAACGAGGATAGTTTTCTCATAAATCCTGCTCCTGAAAAATTCACTTTACGGATTGATTAGAAAAAGAGTATAAACGATAAACATCTGACAAAAAAGCCTATCTAAAAATCTTTAGAAATGAACAATGAAAAACTAATTCGCGGGATCGGGCGCTGGGACCTTATCGCGATCGTTATCAATACCGTTATCGGCGCAGGGATCTTTGGATTGCCATCAAAAGTTGCAAAGATCGTCGGCACCTACAGTATTATTGCGTTTCTTATTTGCTCGGTAATTATTGCACTTATCGTGCTCTGTTTTGCAGAAGTTTCGAGCCGTTTTCGCACCACGGGCGGCGCCTAGGCCTATACAAAGGAAGCGTATGGAACATTTGTCGGGTTTGAGGTCGGATGGCTTTTTTGGGTGACGCGATTTACTGCATTTGCGGCTAACTGCAATTTGATGATCTCATACCTCGGGTTTTTCTATGAACCGCTGGCGATCGGCGCGATGCGCATTTTTCTGATCGCATTAATCGTTTTCGGATTGATGTTTGTTAACATCATCGGCGTTAAAGAATCTACGAAGATGACGAACATTCTCACGGTCGGAAAACTAACGCCGCTTTTCTTGTTTGTAGTTGTAGGTATTTTCTTTATTCAGCCCGTAAATTTCAATTTTGGCGTGGCACCGGAAGTCGACGTTTTTGCAAATGCGATCCTGGTATTGATCTATGCGTTTGTCGGATTTGAGTCTGCCGTAATTCCCGCGGGCGAAATGAAAGATCCGGAAAAGAATGCTCCCTTTGCGCTGATGACAGCGATCGGGATTATTGTCGCGTTTTACATTTTGATCCAGATCGTATCGATCGGAACGCTCCCCGAACTCGCAAATTCAGAACGCCCGCTCGCTGACGCAGCTGAGACATTTGTAGGGAAATGGGGAGCCGGATTTATCGTGATCGGCGCGCTTGTTTCAATTCTCGGAAATCTAAACGTCGGACTGCTTGCGACTACACGGCTTTTGTTTGCAATGGCCGAGCAAAAGGACGTTCCGCAGTTTATTGCCAATGTCAGCGACAGGTTCAAAACTCCGCATTTTGCGATAATCATCACATCGGCCGGGATATTTCTTTACACGGCTTTTAGTTCATTTATTGCTGCGCTTACGATCAGTACGATAACGCGCCTGATCGTTTACGCAATGACGTGTCTCGCACTTCCGATCTTCCGAAGACGTGAAGATATTGCAGAAGCGGGATTTCTCGCGCCGTTTGGCAACTTTGCGGCCATATTTTCATTGATTTTTATTGCGTGGCTGCTGCTGAGCGTTGAACTGATCGATATTTATCAACTCCTGATTTTTATCGGGGTCGGGATGGTTTTTTTCTTTATATTCAAGTACACGGGCAAAACCGGCGACGACATCCCGTCGTAAAGATGAGACCGTATCGGACTCACATCCAGAGACCTCGGGAAATCAATTATGAAGAAACTTGTCAGCGTAGTATTTATTTTCGTCTGTTGCTTCAATGCCCCTGCTCAAAATAGCGAAAACGCCGGGGAAAAAGGCGTTCGTGATACCAAACCGGTGAGATTTCTCGTCATGGAAAATTGGGATGAATCCGAAAAGCGCCCAAATTTTTCGGCGCTTCTTGGCGGTTTTCAGGATGGAAAATATGTGGATGCAAAAACCGCATCGACCTTTCCAAATTTCGGAAGTTTCACGCCGTTTAGTCTCGAAGGTCCTAACGAGGGTGAAACGCGGATCACGAAATTAAATAATGAGATGGGTGATGTTTGCGAAGACTTTTATGGCGTTGAAACCGAAGAATCTGTAACTTCGGGTGTTTTTATCAGCTCTGATGTCTCCTGGAATCCAATGCCGCGAATTCCGGTTTCCCTATCACCAAATAATACAGTTTACGTAAAGATCGTCAGGGATTTCCTGCGGACAAAAGGTATCGCAAACCCGTTTGTAAAAATACAGCAGATATACAAAGTAGATCTCGAAGGCGACGGGACGGACGAGGTCATAATACGTGCGACAAATTACAAAGGCGGCCTCAATCCATCGACAAAAGCAGGCGATTATTCTTTCGTAATGGTTCGAAGAATTTCTTCGAAACCGATCTACGGACGTCCGGGAGTGAAAAAAGACGGAAGTTTGCTCCTGCCAAAGATAAATAAAGAAAATGTCGAGAATATCCTGATCGCCGGCGAATTTTATCCAAAGGCTGCAGAATTTAATGCGCCGAGCGAATACAATCTAACGGCAATGCTTGACCTAAACGCTGACGGGAAAATGGAGCTTGTCGTTTATGGTGCGTATTACGAAGGCGCATGGGTTGAGGCTTATGAATTATTAAAGGGGGCAAAACCAAAAATAGTTTTGGAGACGGGATGCGGTGTTTAAGCCTGTGTTTCGCGGGCTTTTTTGTAGAGTAAATGGAGGCCTTGGAGTATCAGATTCTTTTCAACTATCTCAACATATTCTGATTCCTCAGCGATCAATTCTGCAAAACCACCGGTTGAAACCACAACGGGATTTGATCCGGTTTCAGCGATCATTCTCTTTATAATTCCATCAACCAAACCGATATAACCAAAATAGATCCCTGAACGAATTGAGCCTTCCGTTGAATTTCCAATAACACTTTTTGGTTTTTCGAGTTCGATCTGCGGAAGTCTTGAGGTTTTATCAAAAAGTGCCGATGCAAGCGTACCTATTCCGGGTGTGATAATTCCGCCTAAATACTCCTTTTCTTCGCTGACAATATCGATCGTCGTCGCAGTTCCAAAACCGCAGACAATACATGGTGCACCATATTTTTGTACTGCGGCAAAAGCCTCGATCAGACGGTCAGAACCGCAATCTTCCTGCGGTATATATTTTATTTCAAACCCGAAGTCTAACGTATGATCAATAAATAATGGCTCAACGCGGAAAAAGTCTTTTGCGAGATCGAAATAAGTTTTATCGAGTTCTTTTACAACCGAGGAGATAACAATCCCCTGCGGGACTTTTGGGATAGCGGCTTTTAGAGTATCGAAAATAGATTCCGCACTTTGCGCCCGAATGGATTCGATCACAAATTTCTGTAACAGCCGTTCGTTTTCAAACACGCCGAATTTGGTACGTGAATTTCCGATGTCGATCGCTAGCAGCATTGTTAAAAATAGTAGATCAAAGTGAAAAAAGGAAAAAGTGGAAAAGTACATTGAAACTGATCAATAAACCCTTCCACTTAAATTCCTTTTATATTTTACGAATTCTATCCTTCAAGCGGCAAACCGTCGTAGACGACCGTCCAGCCATTTTTCTGGCTTGTATTTAAGCTTTTTGTATACCAATCAAGCGCTTTGTCCGGGTCATCGTAGAGTTGAACCGCAGGATTATTCTCTCTCGGATCGACGCGGCAGATCGCGCCGCCTTCATTCGCCGTTTTCAGACAGAGAAGTGCTACCAAATTATTTTTGGACAATATTGCCGTCCGCATATTTGTTTCGGTAAACTCGATCTCTTTTATTTCAAACTCAAGATCATTTGATTCCTCATCAAATATGTCGAAGTCGTCGTCAAAGTCGAGTATGTGGTCGTCAAGATCTTCCAGGTCCTGGTCGAAATTTTCAAAATCAGAATTCATAGTGGTGCGCCCTTCTTAATGCCCGAGGTGGGTTCTGTCATTCTAACTTATTTTGAACGCACTTTGCACGTTTGGCGGATAGCAAGTTTTGGTTTTTGCGGAAATCACGGCAAATAAGGTTGTATTCCGGCGTCCAAAGCTATCATGGATTACGATCAGAGAAAGGAAAACTATAACGACGAGAAGATCAAACCGTGTCTTTCCTGTTTTTCCCCAATTCCGCTTACCGCAAGTGTTTGTCCGAATTGCGGATCTGCTTTGGGGATGCTGGACGGGATCGATCCAATCCAAAATCTTGCGGCGGAAGGGAAAGTCTATCAAAAGACAACCGAGGGCAAGACGACAAAAATGATGTTGATCGGTACATGGATATTGTTTTTTCCCCCGGCTATGATTTTTGGAATTATAGCGTTCGCAACTGCGATCTCCGAAACGGGCGGCGGAACGACAATGTTTATGCTTTTTTGGACGACTTTAACCGGGTCAATGTTTAGCATCTTCATGCTTTACCAGGTTACGAAAAACTATTTGAACCGGAAAGCTGAGGATAACAACACCAACGGTTGAGTTTGGTGCTTCAACCTATGTACGTAAATTATTATTACGGATCGAATCGACGTCGCCCGTCTGAATGATCTGAATTTTGCCGGAATCGGTCTCGATCCGGAGAGCTCCGTTTTCTTCTAAACCACGCGTAATGCCGTCGAAACCTTTTCCTTGCTGAGTTACACGAACATTCTTCCCTTCAAAATACGACGACCGGATTTTCCAGTGATCCCGGATCTCCTCCGCACCATTTGGCCGCTGTAAGATCTCATAAACGCTTTTTAAGAATCTTGTGAGTGAGGAAAGCAGTTCATCTACGTCCGGTTTGATCCCTGCTTCTTCATAAATTGAGGTCGCGGTGCGCGCCAGGTCTCCGGACAAATTCGACGAATTGAGATTGAGCCCGATCCCGACGATCACGGCGAGGCCTTTTTTCGTCTCCGTAGTTTCAGCTAGAATACCCGACATCTTTCTTTCGTTTACGAGAACGTCGTTTGACCACTTTATGTCAGGTTTCAACTGATATTGAAATTCCAAAAGGTCAAAAACGGCGATCGAAGCCGCCAATGTTATCAAAGGCAGGAATCTGGTCTCGATCTTCGGACGCAGAATTATGCTGAAATAAAGACCGGAATCTTTTGAAGAGACCCAGTTTCTTCCATGACGCCCGCGTCCCGCCGTTTGCTGTCGGGCAACGATACAAACACCTTCATCGGCGCCACGTTTTGCCTGCTCGATCGCCTCAGTATTGGTCGATGTCAGGGAATCAAATTTTAAGAGTGTAATGTTCAAGATCGCGGTGTCCAAAGCGAATTAGCGTAAAATCTGTTTTCGTCGAAAAAGTTTTGCGCGATCTCAAAACCGCTTGAATGTGCAAGATCTTCGATCATTTGAAGGTTATATTTCTGCGAAACCTCCATGTATATCGGTTCCCACATTTTGAAATCAAATCTTTTGCCAAGTGCTTCAACAGTTACACTTTGTTCTTTTTGAGAGATCAAGTACGAACGAGCCGCACATTCCGTCGGGTGATAGCTCGCATAATGAGAAAATTCTTCGATATTAAAATCGGCGCCGAGCTCGCTATTGATCCTTTTAAGAAGATTGAGGTTGAACTTTGCCGTCACTCCCTGAGAATCGTCGTAGGCATTTAGGATCGTTTTCGGGTTCTTGTGTAGATCAAAGCCTATCAGTATCAAATCATCGTCGCTCATCATTTCCCGGATCTGACTAAAAAACGCTCGCGCATGTTCAGCAGAAAAATTCCCGATATTTGAACCCAGAAAGAGAATTATCTTGCGTCTGTTAAATTTCTGTTGAAAAGTTTCGAGGGTCTTAAAGTAATCGCCCTGCTCCGTTTTCATATCCAGATCGGGGAATTCCTCGTGAAATTTTTCGGTAAGAAAATTGAGCGCTTCAGACGAGATATCGATCGGTACATAACGAAATTTCGCACCGTGCGCGAGAAAGTAGTCTACTAATAGCGACGTTTTTGTGCCGTCACCCGCGCCGAGTTCAACCAGATCAAACTCTCCCTTTTCC
>JBGTEI010000496.1:0-4611 GCA_041747875.1 Pyrinomonadaceae bacterium
GATAACTGTCGGACAGGAGTCGGCTCAACTAATGCACCAGCCGGCGACGTTTGGAGTTTACTTCAACTTCCTGAGTTCAATGTTTATGCACGGCGGAATTTCTCATATTTTTGGAAACATGCTTTTCCTATGGGTTTTCGGTGACAACATTGAAAACCTCTTAGGACACATTCGATACGGGGTATTCTATCTCGTTTGCGGAATCGCGGCAGCTCTTGCTCAAGTAGCTATGGGACCGGATTCGATCATTCCGATGCTTGGTGCTTCGGGCGCGATCTCGGGAATCTTAGGCGGATATGTATTGCTATTTCCAAAACGGAAGGTTCGGGCACTGCTGTTTAATATGTACACGACCGTTCCGGCGTATGTTGCTCTTGGGATTTGGATCGGTTACCAGCTTTTGATGGGATATCTTGATTCGGGCGCAGAAGGCGGAGTAGCTTATGCCGCGCATATCGGTGGTTTTATTGCCGGTGTTGCGCTAGTAAAGATCTTTGCGATCGGGAAGTCTCCGCGTGTAATGGAAAGAGCTTAAGAATTTTCCCGCGGAAAACGCGGAAGGGCGCGGAAAAAAGAAAAGCGGTTAAAAATAGAAAACCAATCAACTTGGCTCGTTATTTGTCTGAAAAAACCATCTAATTTTTCTTATTTCGCGCCTTTTCGCGTATTTCGCGGGCTAATTCTTTTGCGCGTTTTCGCTTCGCTCACGGGCGAGGACAAGCCGTCGCCCCTACATATTCTTTTGCGTATTTCGCGGGCAATCTCTTTTTCTAATACTCCAGCCAGTCTGTTGGCGTGTCATGCCGAGAAAGTGAAATTTCGGTGCTGCTTTGAAATAGTGGAGGGCGCATTTTAAGCGCAGATTCTGCAGTTATCTTTGCAAGGTGCGGTTCGTTTGCTTTCTGGGAAAGATGTGTCAAAACGATATCCCGCGCGCTTCCGTCGTAGTCATTTGTCAACCATTCTGCCAGACCTTCGTTTGATAAATGCCCGGTATTTGAAGCAATCCTTTGTTTTAATTCCCAACTGTAAACCGGACAAGCTTTGAGCATATCGAGGCTGTGATTTGATTCGATGACGATCCCGTCGCACCTCCGAAGTTTTTCTTTTACAAGCCCCGTAAAATGTCCGAAATCCATCAAAGTCGCAAGGCGGATACCTCGATTTTTCGCGACAAATCCAAAATTGTCGGCTGCATCATGGGGAACAGAAAAAGGCTCGAAATCGATATCTCCGATCCTGAAATCCCGGCTCGACACGATCCCAACCGTTTTATCCTTAAGCGCTTCGGAGCGAAGCTGTGTTTCCTTTTTTCCGTTTGCGGATCGCCTCGGACTTAAATATGCGTCGTGAGTTCCTTCTGAAATGTAAACAGGGCATTTGACCGTTCTGAGTAAAACTCTCAAACCGCCCGCATGATCTCCGTGTTCATGCGTGATCAAAACTCCGTCGAGCTTTTCAAAATCGACGCCGACTGCGGCAAGTCTTAAAAGCGTTTGTTTGGCGCTAAGACCCGCATCCACCAAAACGTTTGTTTTTTCGGTAGATATTAAAACTGAATTGCCCGTGGAGCCGCTTCCGAGAACTGTAATTCGCATAGGAATTTGTGAGGCTTTCAGGGTAGCACAGGTAGGTTTATTAGTGAATTGAGAATTGAGACAAGTGACAGGGGTGAAAAAGGAATTGTGCAGGAAGGTAGTGGCGAATTGCGTACAGCGAACAGCGAACAACGTATCGCGATTTACGCCGCAATTTTCCGCGTTCAATTTACCATTTTCCGTTCCCCGTTTACTGCCTTTGCCAACTGTGTAAATTGCTTAAGATAGTGTAAAATAGGAGGATTCAAAAGAGAAAAGAATTCATAGACATTCAAGAGGAAACAATTTGGCAGACGCAAAAAAGACGAAATCAAATAACGGGAATTACGAGGCGGATTCGATCACGGTTTTAGAGGGTCGGGACGCAGTCAGAAAGCGCCCGGCGATGTATATCGGGTCGACCGGTGATATCGGTTTACACCATCTCGTTTACGAAGTAGTGGATAATTCTGTAGATGAAGCACTCGCGGGATATTGCGACACTATTGAAGTAACGATCCATTTGGACAATTCGATCACGGTTGTTGATAACGGACGCGGGATCCCTGTCGGAATTCACAAAGAAGAAGGTCGCTCGGCAGCGGAAGTCGTAATGACGATCCTCCATGCCGGAGGTAAATTCGATTCGAATTCTTATAAGGTTTCGGGCGGGCTGCACGGCGTTGGTGTTTCATGCGTAAACTTTCTGAGTAAATGGTTAAAGCTTGAAATTTGGCGAGATGGAAAAACGTACGTGCAGGAGTATGAAGTAGGAATTCCGGTCGATCCGCTAATAGAAACGGGAACCACAAAAAGGCGCGGAACAAAGATCACGTTTAAGCCGGACGGCGATATTTTTGAGACCGAGGTCTACAGCTTTGATAAATTGTCAGAAAGGCTGCGGGAGAAAGCATTTCTCAACAAGGGAATTCGCATTTTCATA
Source organism: Pyrinomonadaceae bacterium (assembly GCA_041747875.1). GTDB lineage: Bacteria > Acidobacteriota > Blastocatellia > Pyrinomonadales > Pyrinomonadaceae > Aridibacter. The sequence goes on from JBGTEI010000496.1 coordinate 2,521, forward strand.
CGGGACGAACGGGATGACGATGAGAAATCCCACGAATTCTATTACAAAGGCGGAATTGCAGAATTTGTAAAACACCTCAGCAAAAACAAAAGCCCGCTTCACGAAAAACCGATATATTTTGAGCAAATTGACGATGCGATCTCGATCGAAATCGCGATGCAGTACAACGATGCATACGACGAGAAGGTTTACACGTTTGCAAATAATATCAATACGGTTGACGGCGGAACGCACCTTTCAGGCTTTCGCGGCGCTATGACGCGGACGGTAAATACTTATGCGAAAAACTCCGGGCTGCTTAAGAATTTCAAGGGCTCGCTCTCCGGCGATGACGTTCGCGAAGGCTTGATCGCCGTGGTTTCGGTAAAGATCCCGCAGCCGCAATTTGAAGGTCAAACAAAGGGAAAACTAAATTCGCCGGTTGAGGGAGAAGTTAGTTCGTTTCTCTATGAAAAATTGACAGACTATTTTGACGAGAATCCGCAAATTGCCAAAAAGATAGTTGGGAAATCGGTAGACGCTGCACGCGCAAGAGAAGCGGCGCGAAAGGCTCGTGAGATCGTACGTAAAAGTGCATTAGGTTCGTCAACGCTTCCGGGTAAGCTCGCCGATTGTCAGGAGAAAGATCCGGCACTTTCAGAAGTCTATCTTGTTGAGGGAGATTCGGCCGGCGGAAGTGCGAAACAAGGCCGCGACCGCAGGAATCAAGCCGTTTTGCCGCTCAAAGGTAAGATCCTTAACGTAGAAAAAGCGCGTTTCGACAAAATGCTCGAACACGGCGAAATAAAGGCTCTGATCACCGCTCTAGGAACCGGGATCGGCAAAGAAGATTTTGATATCGGACGACTGCGCTATCACAAAGTTGTGATCATGACGGACGCGGACGTAGACGGAAGCCATATTCGCACACTGCTGCTGACGTTTTTCTATCGCCAGATGCCGGAATTGATCGAAGGCGGATACGTTTACATCGCCCAACCGCCGCTTTATAAGGTCAAGCGCGGCAAGAAGGAGCGCTATATCAAAGATGAGCCGGAAATGTTCTCATACCTGATGAATGAAGCTTTGGGCAATATGGAAGTTACGGCAAAAGGCGAGACGGTTTCGGGCAAAAAGCTTTCAAAAGCGCTCGAGCAGACGGTTGAGTTTAAAAAGTTTTCGAGCCGGCTGACGAGACGTTTGGGCAGCGATGAACAACTTCGCGATGTGATCCTCGATGCACTTGCAGGAAAAGGCGGGATATTATCGCGTGACGGAATTCGGCTCCGAAAGATCTTTGCAGAGCGGGAATTGATGGGCGAACTCGAAGCAAAGATCCTTGACGCCGGCTATGACACGACAATGATCACCGATGAGGAACACGGGCTTAACGGGCTCGAAGTTACATTGGAAAACGGCGGAACTGCGGTTTTGGATTGGAATTTGGCAAGCTACGTTGAGTTTCAGAAATCGGTCCAGCTTAGGATTGCTCTAGAGGAATCACTTCCGCTGCCGTTTACGCTGACGAAAAAAGATGAAACAGAAATTATCGAAAAACGCGTCGCGCTTTTGGATGCAGTCGTTTCCGGAGCTAAAAAAGAATTATCGATCCAGCGCTATAAAGGTCTGGGAGAAATGAATCCCGAGCAGCTGTGGGAAACGACGATGAATCCAGAAGGCCGTACGCTTCTTCAGGTGAGGATCGAAGATGCAGTGGAAACTGACGAGATCTTCACGATCCTGATGGGTGATCAGGTAGAACCTCGAAGGGAATTTATCGAGAATAATGCACTCGATGTGAAGAATTTGGATGTTTAGGGGGGGCGCGATACGCGATACGCAATACGCGAGGACGCAATTCGCAGAAGGCAAGGAAGCGCAACACAAGAAGATAAAAAGAGCGAATTGCGAATTGCGTAAAGCGCTCCGCGAACCACAACTATGCCAACATTACTACAAGCAATAAAACCGATCGAAGATTTTCTCGTGATGTCAGATGCGGAGATCGAGGAGAAGATCGAAGCGGCGCGGGAAGCAATGGGATCGCGTGTTGTCATTTTGGGACATCATTATCAGCGCGAGGACGTAGTAAAACACGCAGATCTGAAAGGT
>JBGTEI010000497.1:0-12007 GCA_041747875.1 Pyrinomonadaceae bacterium
ATGATGCGATGTTATCGTCCATTCTTTCACAGGAAAAATGAACAAGCATCGGACGTCCGATCTGTTTGAACTTATTGCGGCTGACCATCGCGCCGAGCATGCTGAGAGTATATTTATCCGTTACCTCGATCATATCCGGCATTTCCTCTAGAAGGATTCTGCGAATGATCGAATCGCCCGGCATATATTGCCAGGGCATCAAGCCGCGATATCATTGGTCGAATGCTACGGATTTTTGAGCCGGTACGTAGTAGATCTTGGCATAATCATTTACTTCTTCGATCTCTTCAAATTCACCTGGGACGATCAACCGCATCGTGCGTTTGTGACGTCCGGCGGCGGCGAGAAGGGCATTATAAGATGTGCTGATACCGCCGGAATTCTTGTGATAGTAGTTTGTTATATGAACAGATTTGATAAGAAGGGTCCTCTTTTGGGTTGACTAGCTTTCGCTGCGTCTTCGCATTATGGAAATAGCGATCGCGACTATTAATGTCCAAACCAACATTATTGCCCACGCGCCGAGTGCGGTGGTCCAAGCCCACGACCATTTTCCGCGAAAAAAGCCTAAAACGCCGCCAACAGTGAATCCGAATCCAAGAAAGATCCCGATCGCGTACGCGAAGTTTTTCTCGAGAACAAAATCGATAATCTTGATCGGCAGATAGCTGACAAATTCGAGGACCAAAAGTGGAATTCGCTTTAAGTCGCTTGAAAATGAATTTGTCTCCTCACCAGCTCCAACGAGCAAAACGCCGTTTCGCATAATAAAAATGTTAAACATCGCGGAAAGGACAGAAAATAGTACGGATACCGCGAAAGCTTTTTGGCGCGCGTTATTTGCCGAGGCTGCAAATACATCAGCAAAATAAGCTTCCTGTATATAATGGGTAGAATATTCTATCGAGTGGCTGATGACGGGAAGAGATATCGTAACTATCAAAGTTGCAAACCATGCCGGTGTCGCACGTCGGAAAGATTGAACCAATGCCCCCGAAACACCTGATGAGAGGAAACGAAAGCTGAATTCAACAAGCATTGCCGTGATCGTTACGACTAAACTTTCTTTGCTTGCTTTATAAACCGCAAAATAGAAAAACGCACGAAGCATTGCACCGAGCATCGCCGACTTCCAATTCCAGCGGCTAAGGATCTGCAGAGGATGACGAATGAGATTTCGGAATACATCCGCTACGGATATTATCTCACCGCGGATCTCCTCTAGATCATCGGCATCAATGATAGATTGATGTATTTGTCGACTGTCGAGCATTAGATTAAATATTTCTACGCGGTCTGTAAACGGTTAAATTCTTCTCTATTTACTTTTCCGCAACAATTTTTTCCCGTCTAAACTTTCCTTAGCTTCTAAGTATCCTTTGTAAACGTCATCAAAAACAGAATCCCACGAACGAGTTTCGGCAAATTCAAGCGAAGCTTTTTTCATTTCCGACAGTTTTTTGGGGTTATCTATCAGCTCCAGGGCGTGTTTTACAAAGCCGTCAAAATTCTTGGCTACAAAGCCTGTCTTACCTTCACGAACAATAAATTTCGGGCCGCCTTTGTCTGTGACGATGCAAGGTGAGCCCGATGCATTTGCTTCCTGTATAACATTTCCGAACGCATCTGTATCAGAAGGAAACAGGAAAACGTCCATATTAGCATAAGCTTCCGATAATTGCTTGCCTTCGAGAAACCCTGTCAGCTCCGCTTTTTTCATGTTTTTCTCAAGAAATTTTCTCTCACTTCCTTCGCCAACGATCAAAAACTTAATATTCGTCTTTCCGGCGCTCAAAAGTGCTTTTTCGATATCAGCAAGCATTCGGACATTTTTCTCAGCACGCAGCCGTCCTACAAAACCAAAACGAATGATCTCATCATCTACGGTTCTGTGTTTTGGTGAGAACATTTCAGTGTCTACGCCTCGAATCATTAATCGCCCTTTTCTGGCGGTTCCTTTTTCCAGAATGTCGATCAGCTCCTCATTTGGCGCTAAAATGATCTGCGGCATTTTGTAATAAAGCACGGCTCCATCCAGGATCTTGTGCTCAAGATAGCCGGTAACGCGTTCATTGAAGTTGTTTGGCAAAAAACTAAATTTTTTCCTTAGGCGGCGTACGGCATATTCATGCAGGTTCGTATGCCAGGAGCCGATCAACGCGATATCGAGTTTCCAGGCAAGATACGCCCCAACATTGCTTACATCATTGAGCCCTGTAATATGTATGACGTCCGGCTTAAATCTTTCAAGTTCTCGTTTTGCGACATTTGCGTGGCGGAAAAAGAGCGGATCGAATTTTAAACCCTCGTCCATTGCGAGTGAAGTGAATGATCTTTTTAGCGAAAGGTAACGAAGATTTCCATCATCAGTAACTTCGGTCTTGTTTCCGGCGTGAACACAGAGGAAGGGCAGATCGTTTTTCTTTACGTATCGGAGAAGTCTCTTACTTGTCATCGCTACGCCATTTACCTCTAAGAACGAATCGGGAAAATATGCGATGCGGAGTGGTTTATTGTTCACTTATAAATAATTGCGGACACTAAAAAAAGGCAACAGGCATATTGTCCGCAGCCTTTTCACTTATTAATACTTTAGTCGTTACGACGCAAACTCTGTTTCCACTGGTTGTCGCTCATTTGCTAGTATCAAAGCGATCTCTTGAAGATCGGGCTTCTTAAATTGAGCAGTTTCAAGGTCTATAGGAACACGGTCTTTCGCCTTTCGCAATATCGAAAAAACAGGCCGGAATCTTGGGCTTCCCATTACACCGAGAGTCCAAACTGCCCACTGCAGCCAGAGCGGGCCGCCGTGAACCCAACCATGTTCGGATAGCGGCACTAATCCTTTTCCGTCACCAAGATCATAAAAAATTCGGTCAAACCACTTTTGGCGATGATCAGGGAAATCAGGGTAGTTTGTCAGGATCTCAGAAAACGACTGCAACTGCCTGGAGTGTAGAGGCTGTTTGTATTCCGGCATCAAGAGAACTTCACTGTGTTTATCAACCCTTATCTCCTCGACAAATTCAGCGAAAGTATTACTATTCGTCAGATTTATTACGGTATTCGGCTTGCATCCATGCCGATCACCTCCGGTTGCGATCGGAAATCCTAATGCCTCAGCCATTTCAATTACCGCCTTATTCTCAGACCAAGCGCGAAACCCATTTATTTCTAATGCATGGATCCATTTTCCATATTCCTTTAGAAAGTTTTTTAGCAGAATTTCATGGCGTTCTTGTCCGACGATCTCAATATCCCAAAGCGGATGATTGAAAATTATCAATACCTCGGGTATCGCATTGAGCATGGCAAAAAGATCATGCAGTCTGAGTTTGTCGGGTTCTTCGTCTTTGCTGAACGTGTACGCGAGAAGGTTTCGGGTAATTTCGTCCGCCGATTCCTTTGGCAGATTATGAACGCCTAAATGAAAAAAACCATAATCGTACGGAACGGTCCATTCCAATGAGATCGGAGCGACGGTGTTTTCTTTTGTTTCGTTAATAAATTTATTGCCAACAATACTGTCATGATCCGTTAGTGAAACCATCGCATTTAGTCCGACGTCTTCGATCTGTTTTTTTTCGATCTCGTAAACCGACATCGGCTGCATCGGAGGAGACCAAAAAGCCGTTGAGAAATCAACCTTTCTTCCTTCACGTTTCAGATATTTCTTTTGTTCACGTTTCCAAAAATAAGCGATAACGGGCAATTTTTTCGCATAATGAGGCACGAAATCCAGCATTTCCTTAGAATGTTCCGTATGGCAATGAAGAGAAACTCCCGTTTTCGCCTGTTTGGCCAGGCTTTTCGGTTCGTGCAATATATGCAATCGGGTTCGTTTCAAGTTCATATTATTCTCCAAACTAATGGCGTCAACCAAAAATCAAAGTTATCAAATCAATTAGTCAAAGTAAATCTCTCTTGCGACCATTGTTAATGCCGGTGTAATGTGATCATCGTTGAGCCAGCCATCTTAGTTATTGTGGTACGAAGACGAAAAATGCCATTTACCCAAAAACCTTTCGAGCTTGATGGAAAGTCGGACGGGGAAAATCTCTAAAAAGTTGTCATAAAAACAAAACAGGTGGTGTTATGTAATTAGAAAACGGAAAAAATCCAATATTAACGGAAAAAGGAGTTTGGAAAATGTCTTGGTTATTATCACTTATTGTCACAGGCGCAGTTTTAACATCGGGAATCGCGGTACCCGGCTTACAAAATCAATACAACGTTGTCGGTGACTCAGGGAATGCGGTACCGGTCGTTTTGGATGAAACAGAACGATTTGAAAAAACATATCCCTTCAATGCGAACGGTATAATCGAAATATCAAATCTCAATGGTTCGATCGAGATCGATTCATGGGACCGAAATGAGATCAAATTTGAATATGTCAAGATCGCTGATACAAAAGAGCGGCTTGCTCAGATGACCGTGAAGATCGACGCCAAGCCGGATCATTTTCAGGTTTCAACCGATTACAGCAAGATGAAGCAGGACCAGAAGATCAAAGAAAAGTGGGTGAAAGGGGCCAAGCTACTCGCCGAATTTCGATTGACGGTACCTAAAACAGCGAATCTGAACGATATCGAATCGGTAAATGGCTCCGTTGTTGTATCCAATATGGTCAATAATTCCGAAGTGTCCGCGGTAAATGGAACGGTGAAGGCGACTAATCTAAGAGGAAATGCTTCGCTTTCCACGGTAAACGGAACCGTGTACGCAGATTTTGATTCACTCGATAAGAGTTCAAAAGTAACGGTAGAAACCGTAAACGGGACTGTAAAACTTATTATCCCGTCGGATTCGAGCGCAACGGTAAAAGCAGAAACCGTTAATGGCAGAATTACAAACGATTTTAGTTTGCCAGTTAGAAAAGGGAAGTATGTAGGAAGCAATTTACACGGCAAGATCGGAAATGGCGATGTTCCAATAGACCTAAGCAGCGTCAATGGTGCGCTTGTTATCAGCAGAAAACAAGATGGGAAGACACTTAGTCCGGCGACGAACCTTTTGAAGGCGACATCGGACGATGACGATGATGTAGATATTGTTGTTATGACTAACAAGAAAATATCGGAAGCTGCAAAGGTTAAAATGTTAGCTGATTTTGAACTAACGACCGAGGCCGCTAGGGTTGAAGGTTTGAAAGAGGCAAAAGTAGCGATTGAAGCTGCAACTAGAGAGATGAAGATCGAGTCCTTGTCGTCAGCGGAAATGAAAAAGATCCACGAAAAGGCCGTGAAAGATGCAGAAAAATCAATTCGGACTCTCGAAAACGGGGCCCTTAAGATCGACCGGGAAAAACTGATCGAGTCAATGAAAATGGCTGACAAAGTTAGACTGGAAGCGCTGGAACGCACTTCGAGCGCGATATTTTACAGCCGTGCTCCTTTTGTTGAGGAAAAAACAGAAACATTTAAGGTTAAAGGAGTACCGACCATAAATATAGACGCAGAAAACTGCTCGGTTATCGTTCGGGGCTGGGAAAAAGACGAGGTCAGATATTCGGTCACCCGAGTTCAAAGGAATAAAGGAAATCCCGAAGTGCTTGTAAAAGCGGAGGCGGGTAAGAACGTTACTATCAAAGTCGAATCTGAAATACCGGAAATGAGATTTTCGCGTGGCGATCAGGTACGACTGGAGGTGTATGTGCCAAAAAAGTCGAATCTCGAAATTCGGACTCGTCGCGAGCTTCGCGTTGAGGGAATTTCGGGACAGATCAAATTAACGACGGAAAATGGTGCTGTTAACGTTCGCGATGTGAAAGGTAAGCTTGAGCTCTATGCGACCAATGAGAATCGTAACCGCATCAGGATCCTCGGCTTTGAAGGCGAGCTTTATACGCAAATTATGAATGGGGATGCCTATCTCGAAGGTGAATTTAATAAGATCACCGCAGAAGGAGAAGGCTGTACCTACTATCTAACGCTTTCCGAAGATTCAGACGCGATAATCAGATCTGACAACTTAAATATTGATGATGCTGCTAATGAAGATTCAAATTTACGTGTCGGACGTGTCGAACTTGTTAGAGAAAAAGAGGGAGTTTGGCGTGTCGGTGGAGGAAAATCGAATTACACATTCGACCTTGCCGACGGTGAAGTATTTGTTAGATCGCGTAGTTCGATACGCAGTCGCTAGGACAATACGTTTTAAGAAAAACTTACAACGAAATATGCCATTTGATATTTTTTATACACGGTATGTTTTTACCAAAGTTCTTCTTGAAACTCTTTTATGTAAAACCAGTTAATTATATTGAAACCGAATCGGTTTATTCTAATTTCTAATTAATTCATATACATGCATTCATATACCTTTAGGTGGAGTATGAAAAAACTACTCGCTACATTGCTCCTCTTTTTGGGCGTCCTAAACGTTAACGTTAGCGCTCAATTCGAAAAGCCAAAAACCGTTAAGACTCCCGAGAAATCGGACTCCTTAATTTCAGCCAATTCTTCGGCTGATGATCCTGTCATTTCGAAACGAACTTCCGGGGCAGACGTGCCTCCAGAAAAATCCCGACCGGTCAGCATTCCGAAGCTAGGAGTAGAAAGGCAGATCTTGATCGACGGGAATCTGGACGAAGAAGACTGGGCGAACGCCGCGATCTTTGGTAATTTTCTTCAAACCTATCCCGGTGATAACACCGCGCCTTCAAAAAAAACAGAAGCGCTCTTGATGTATGATGACAAAAATCTATATATTGCCTTCAAGTGCTGGGATGATCGAAATCTTATTCGTGCAACTGTTGCGAAACGTGACGATGTTTTTGGCGAAGATAACGTCCGCGTTTGGCTTGATACCTTTGACGATCAAAGGCGCGCATATGTGTTTGGCTGGAATCCGTTAGGCATTCAGATGGATGGAATTTACACAGAAGGTCGAGGCGCAGATTTCTCAGTCGATGTAGTAATGGAATCAAAAGGCGCGATCCATGATTGGGGGTGGACCGTTGAAGTGAAAATTCCGTTCAAATCGCTGCGTTATCAAGCAGGGAAAGGAAAGAACTGGGGGTTCAATGCGGCAAGAAATATTGATCGCTTAAACGACGAGTTCGACCAATGGATGCCTGATGATCGAAATGTGTCCGGGTTTTTGATAAAACACGGAAAGATCACAGGACTTGATGAAATAAAGACCGAGCGTACGCTAGAGCTTATTCCGAGCGTTACAATTTCCGAAACCGGAAGCCGTGTTCCGGCAAACGAAATTCCCGCGGGGAGATTTGTAAATCAACCGATAAAGCAAGAGTACGGTTTAAATCTAAAATATACGGTCACACCAAATATTACGCTGGATGCGGCGATAAACCCAGATTTTGCTGAGATCGAAGCTGATGCGCCGGTTGTAACCGCAAATCAGCGATTTCCAATATTCTTTGGCGAGAAAAGACCATTCTTTTTAGAAGGTGCAGATATATTCCAAACTCCGATTCGGGTCTTTCATTCCCGAACAATCGTGGATCCTGATTTTGCCGCGAAACTAACCGGTAAGATAGGCAAAAATTCGTTCGGTTTTCTGGTCGCCTCAGATAATGCGCCGGGGAATTTTAATGACGATTCCCGCATTGATCCGGAGGTCAGACCATTTATTGATGAATTTATTGATAGGAATGCACTATTTTCGGTATTACGCTTGAAACGTGACCTCGGGAAGGAAAATAGTATCGGATTTCTAGGTACTGCACGGGTATTTCCGGAGAACCGCAATTTCTTAGGTAGTTTTGATGGACGCGTCAAGATAAACGCGAAGTCAGTCCTTAGTTTTCAGGTTGTCGCGACGCATTCGAAAAAATGCTTTTTTGATCCGGGGTTTGACGATGTTAGAAATCCATTGGAGGCTCAAAGAAATGGTGAGGTCTGTGGCGGAGCGGTTGTAAACGGGCAACAAAAACTTGGCGATACATTTAGTAACTACAGAACCGGGAACGGAATCTCGTATTTTGTAAATTATGACCGTACAGGAGACACGTTCGGCTATACCTTTGAGACCGGCGGGCAATCCAGTGATTATCGGGCTGACGCGGGGTTTAATCAACGAACAAATAACAACTATGTATTCGGCGGTTTTCGAAAAAGCACAAAAACGCGTCCCGATGCAGCGATCGTACGGGCAAGCTGGTTTAACGGGTTCAGCGCAAACTATGATTTTGACGGCCGTTTCATTTCTGCAGAATGGAATTCAAATGTAAACCTGAACTTACAGAATAATACCTATCTTGAGCTTTGGGGCGGCGCAGAGAAAGAACGAATCTTTGAAGAGGAATTCGGCTTAAGACGCTTAGACCATCGAAGCGGTGCATTTTTTGGTGACCCAACGCGCGAAACTATAAATAGATGGTTTGGCGGATATTTCAGCAGGCAATTCAATAAGAGAATAGTTTTTGATATAAACATGAATCACAATTGGGGGGCGTATGATTACGACTTTGGCGCCGGGACGAGGTTTCCACGAATTAGCCCTGCAGCATTGCTCGATCCAAACGCCCGGCTCGATCCGGGTGCAGGACGCCGTTTCAATCTGGGTGCCGGCCTCTCGCTTAAACCAACCGATCCATTCAAGATCTCAATAAGCTACAACAAAAGCCGCTTGACGCGAAACGACACGGGTAGAACGGCATACGATTCAAATATCTACACACTTCGTTCAACATACCAGTTTACAAGGTTTTTGTTTGCGCGGCTCCGAATGGACTATAACACGCTGCGTTCAAACCTAAATGGGCAATATTTGTTCGGTTGGAACCCGAATCCGGGAACAGCTTTTTATTTGGGATACAACGATAATTCCAATTACAACGGGTTTAATCCTTTTACCGGGCAGCTCGAACCGGGTTTAGAGCAGAATTCCCGTACTTTCTTTATAAGGATGTCGTATCTTTTCCGTAAGAGTTTCTGATAAACAACTCCTCCAGAGCGTTTAAGTCAAAACTCCTGTTACGTACGGAAAAGCGGGCGGCAAGATCGGAATCGATCTTGCCGCCTTATTTTCATAACCTACGTATCAACAGCACTTTACCCGCCAAAACCCAATTAGTTTCTGTCCGAGCGGACGTTTGCGAACCTCTGATAATTGCTTAGTGCTTAAGAAAAGTATTATACATGTGAATAATTCTTCTTGTAATTGATGAGTGTTTAGTGTATAAAGTCTAGCAGACACTAGATTTCTAGTTTTTTGAAAAGGAGGACAAATGAAGCTAACAAGAAATTACTTAGCTATCGCCCTAGGTTTATCCCTCGTTTTTGTCTCTTTCCTAACTTTAACAATCCAAAGCGTTTCAGCCCAAGATTCAAAAATAGCATTACAGCGCGGTTTTAGAACCGGTTATTCCGACGGATATATGTCGGGTTATCGCGACAAGATCGAAAATGCTACAAAAAGTTATGCGAGACACAACGAATACAAAACTGCCGACCGGGCATTTAACAGTGATTACGGGGCGGTAGTGGACTACAAAGACGGCTATCAGCAAGGTTTTGAATCAGGCTACGATACCGGGTATGAAAAACGAAGCTTTGACGCGACTCTGCCGGCGAGTTTAACAACTCGCGGGTTTATTGACGTTAAAACGCCAATTGAAAACAAATCAAATACGATCAAAGCGAATACGAAGGAAACCGTTGATAAAGTTACAACACCGGTGGAAAAAAACGTTGCCGCTGCGACAAATAACACCGCTGACATAATCAATACCAGTGCAGTGACTACGGATACGGCTACAAAACCGGCGCCGATGATGACTGCGAGAACCGATGTTGCGAGATCCGGTTTTAGTGGCGATGAGATCATTATCATCCCGGCAAACACCGAACTTGTTATTGAATTATTAAGTGAGATCGATACAAAACGCGTCAGAGAAGGCGATACCTTCACAGCGAAGATAGTTTCTCCGATCGAGATCGGCGGAGCTATTATTGAAGGAAGAATCGCTAAGAACAGCCGTCCGGGCAGATTAAAACGGCGCGCTGAACTACTGCTTTCTTTTGACAGGATCAAACTTACCGATGACCGCTGGAGTAATTTTAATGCGCTTATTATCGAGATCCTTCCTATGAAGGGCGACAATATTAAACGCATTGACAATGAAGGCGTTGTAGAAGGAACCAGACCGTATAAAGATGACGGAATTAAGATCGGTGCATCGACGGGTACGGGACTGATTATCGGAGCAGTAGTTGGCGGTCCGGTTGGAGCCGCTGTCGGCGCTGGAGTTGGTGCTGCTTTTGGAGTAGGTGCAGTTGTTGTAGAACGCGGCGAATACATTAAGCTTCAGCAGGATCAGCAAATTCGTATTAAAACCGCTTACGAAACTCAGATCAGATAGTGATCCGAGTTCATTTCTGCCCCTTTTTTAAACTACTACGCTTTTTTTAAAGTTCGAGCGTATTTTATTCCACGAATCTGAGCCAAAGTTTGTTTTTTCTTTGGACTTCGCTCTTAGATTCGTGGATTCTTTTTTTAAAAATGAAAATTGCGCTGCTTTCCGATATTGGGATAAAAGACGATTTTGTCGGTGCAGTGAAAGGGTGCATTTTGGTAATCCGCTCCCGATTTTGAAGGAAAACGATGTGTGTGAACCGTTTAGTGTGTCAATCGATCCAACGAAGATCACCAAAATTAATCGATATTTCACTGAATATGACAAAAATGAAATATTCGTGATCTTCGGAAGTTCGGGATGTCTTGAGATTCGTGAATTCTCGAATTCTGCGCATAAGATATTCGGTTTTGACACCGCCAAAAAATTCTCGCGGAGTTCTAAATTAGGACGGTTATACTCCCTAAAAACAATGCTTTCGCTTGTTTCTTATAAGTGTCTTTGGTATCTTCAAGATAAGCGAAAATTTAGAATTTTAAGGGAAAAATAATGACTACAGCAAAAGAAAGTTCAACTGCAGCGGCCGGATTACGCGGGGTTGTTGCCGCCCAAACAAGAATGGGTAAGGTAAACGGCGAAGAAGGTATTCTTATATATCAAGGTTACGACGTTCATGATTTAGCTAAACACTCAACTTTTGAAGAAACCGTATATTTGCTTTGGAACGGACATTTACCAACAGAAAGCGAATTGGAAGGTCTAAAGGCGCAACTTCGTGCAAACTATGCACTTCCGCCGGAGATCCTCGTGTTTATGAAGCACTTTCCTCATGATGCACAGCCGATGGATGTGCTGCGGACAGTTGTTTCGACGCTGGCGTTTTATGATAAAGAGGGTACAAAGACCGATATCCCGAACGCGACACAAGCGGCCATAAAGTTAACGGCACAGTTTCCAACAATATTGGCAGCGTGGGAAAGAATTCGAAATGATAACGAACCCGTAAACCCTGATACGACATTAGATATCGCGGAGAATTTTCTTTATATGATGCGGGGCGAAAAACCGGATCCGAGCGAAGCGAAAATGCTTGACGTCTGCCTTATTCTTCATGCCGATCATGGGTTTAATGCTTCAACGTTTACGACTCGCGTTATTGCAGGAACACTTGCCGATATGTACGGCGCGGTAACGGGCGGGATCGCTGCTCTTGCCGGACCACTTCACGGCGGCGCAAATACTGCAGTTATGAAGGCGTTGATCGAGATCGGCAGTGTAGATAATGTCGAATCATGGTTAGAAGCAAAGCTCGCTAATAAAGAGAAGGTTATGGGAATGGGGCACGCCGTTTATAAAACGGAAGATCCCCGCGCTACCTGGCTGCGTAAATTCTCTGAACAGATGGGCGGTGTAACGGGCGATTCGAAATGGTTTGATATTTCGCGCAAGCTCGAAAACCTGATGAAAGAGAAAAAAGGACTCAATCCGAATGTAGATTTCTATTCGGCCTCGACCTATTACATGATGGGAATTCCGATGGATCTTTACACGCCGATCTTTGCGATCAGCCGAATTTCCGGATGGACAGGTCATATTCTTGAGCAATTCGCGGATAATAAACTAATTCGACCGCGTGCAGAATTTGTGGGTGAATTGGATCGAAAATACGTTCCAATAGAT
>JBGTEI010000498.1:0-4588 GCA_041747875.1 Pyrinomonadaceae bacterium
CCGTAATATCTGTCATTAAAGAAGATATGTCCGCTCATTTCACCGGCAAGCAGCGCACCTGTTTCTTTCATCTTTGCTTTGACGATCGAATGGCCGGCTTTACACATCACCGCCGATCCGCCAAGTTTTTCGACTTCATCAAAAAGCACCTGCGAGCATTTTACTTCGCCTATCACCGTAGCCCCCGGGTTTTCACGCAATATTTCGCGCGCAAAAAGCGTCGTTAATTCATCACCCCAAATAATCCGTCCCGTTTCATCAACTGCGGTAATCCGGTCTGCGTCTCCGTCAAACGCGATCCCAAGATCAGCTTCATTTTCTGCGACTGCATGTATAAGGTCTTGCAGATTCTCAGTCGCGGCCGGATCCGGAGGATGATTTGGAAATGCTGGATCGGGATCTGTAAAAAGTTCGATAACCTCAATTCCCAGGCTGCGATAAACCGGAACCGCGGTAATTCCTCCCATTCCGTTTCCCGCGTCGACGACAACTTTTAACTTTCTTTCACCGGGATCAATTTTAGAAAAAATATCTCGTTCGTAACTTTCCAAAACGTTTGCCGTTTCAAAATTTCCTTTTCCTGCTGCAAATTCTCCCGAAAATGCGGTTTCTTTTATCTCCTGAATTCGCCCGCCAAAAAGAGTTTCTTCACCAAGACAGATCTTAAAGCCATTGTGATCGGGAGGATTATGTGAACCCGTGATCATCACGCCGCCGTCCACATCGGTTGTATAAATTGTGTGGTATAAAACCGGCGTTGGAACTCGTCCGATCGAAACCACATCGCATCCCGTTTCAAGCAATTTGGCAGTCAGAATTTTGCAAAACTCCGGCGAAGATTCCCGCGCGTCATATCCGACGGCAATTCTTTTCGCCCTGTTGCGCGCAAAAAAGGTTCCGATCGCGGCTCCGATCTGCGCGACATCTTCTTCGGTAAGTTCTTCACCGACAATTCCGCGGATATCGTACTCCCTGAAAATATGTGGGTTCATCGCAGATGTTTTCGGAGAAAGGAAATGATCTTGTAACCGTCGATATAAACCCACGGTTTTTCACCAAGCGTGTAATGTCCGCACGGGATAACAACCTGATCGTGTTCGACACCCGTTTTCTCAAGCACATCCATCATATTCCGCGAAAGATCGATCGGAAATGTCAGATCGTAAAGAGTGTAAATATATCTCTGCGGACGCGCCGGGAGCGTTTTTAGTTTGTCCATATAAGACATCGGCGAGATCGGCAGCCAGTATTCACGCAGTTCGGCGAGATCTACATTGTCCTGCAAACCTTCTTTTACGTGGTATGTCGAAAGTCCTTCCCAAACCACATCGGCAACGTATCCCGAAACGTGATTAAAGACACACGCATCGATCTCGGGATCGTGAACAAATGCAAGAAACCCGACACACGAACCGATACTCGTCCCGACCAAACCGACCTTTTCATAACCCTGCTGCCGAAGCCACTGAACCGCCGCTTTTGTATCCAAAACCGATTGCCGCAGCGACTGAAGTGTCTGCCCGACATTTGGAGCGACAAGATAATCTGCGCGTTCAAGTTCGGGCGGCATTCTTTCTTCGTGATACGGAAGCGTCAAACGTAACGACGAGATCCCGACCTTATTAAAGAATTTGCAGAGATCAAAATACGTTCCGGGTTTTGCATTCCAGTGCGGAAGCACAATTACCGCGGCTTTTTTGTCCTTTTCGTGCGGAAAAAATGGGTATAAACGGTATTGTTTTCGGGAGATGGGGTTTTGATCGCGCTTGTCCAGGTGACCTGGGAGGGCGCGTTACGCAATTCGCTTTTCGCTCCTTTTTTTTCTTCTCCGGGCGAATCGCGTATTGCGTATTGCGAATTACCGCTCTCGTATTGCGTCTCGCTCATCTCGTAGTCCGTCACCTCCGGCAGATGATAATACTCATCGCTGCTTGCGATCATCTCGGCGGAATAGTTTCGGAAAAACTCCGCCGGGTCGCCGCTGTTAATATCGGCATCGACAAACTCGGCTCCCCAGCCAAACGGACGCACAACGCGGTTGTCGTTGAGCATTGCGTAATACCTTTCCTTGTTGTGCATCCAGCGTTTGAACATAAGCTATTTATGGTAGAGAAAAGAATGCCCGCCCGCAACCCGTAAGGATCGCGAGCGGGAATCATGAACAGGTTTCAAATGACAAATCAATTCTGCTTTACAGCTTCTTGAAATTCGCGGCATTGACATTATCGCGTTTTGGAAAATGAAAAAGCATTCCTACGATACCGATGAAAAACCAGACGAAGAAATACTGATACTCCGCGACAAATGCGAGCATCATTCCGAAGAGAGAAACCGATTCGCAGAGTGCGCAACCTACGATCACTGCGGTTTGAACAAGGCTGACATTTTGTTCGTCGATCGCCTGATCAAGAAATTTCTTTTTGAGAACAAACGACAATGCAAAATTCAAAGCTCCGACAACCGCAAAGATCGCGATGATGATCGCATTTTGATCAAGTACGGGTTTTGAAAAATCAAACTCGAATACGCTCGGCTCGGCAAAATATAACACTAGTAAAAAGGAAAACTGCGACATAAACAGCGCAAGCCATATCACAGCTAAATTCTTATAGATCGCTTCAGTCGAGACTTTTTCATCTTGTCCGTTCATAAATTAATCCGTCGCTTCGATCTCTTCTTCGAGAAGTTGTCTCTGATAGAGATCTGCGTATTCTCCATTTAGATTTAGTAATTCGTCATGAGTCCCGCGTTCGATTATCTCACCGTTTTGCATAACGCAGATCAGATCTGCGTCTTTGATCGTCGAGATCCTGTGAGAAACGATCAGCGTTGTTCGACCGCTTCGAACGTCGCGAAGACCGTGCAGGATCTTTTCTTCGGTAAGTGTGTCGACCGCTGAAAGCGAATCATCGAGGATGAGAATCCTCGGATTTCGCATCACCGCCCGGGCGATCGCCGTCCGCTGCTTTTGTCCGCCGGAAAGTGTGATTCCGCGTTCGCCAACGAGCTGCTGGTAACCATTTGGAAAACCTCGAATATCATCCGTCATCCCTGCGATCGCGGCTGCTTTTTCGACCGACATTTTACCGCTGAGACGCGGAGACGCTGAGATGTTTTTTATACTTGAGGGTTCGGCAGGATTTTCTTTGCTTAATATTTTCTCTGCGTCTCCGCGTCTCCGCGGTTTATTTTCAACGCCAAATTTAATATTTGATTCAAGCGTATTGCTAAAGAGAAATGTCTCCTGCTGCACAAATCCGATCGAATTCCTCAGCTGCTTGAGCGGAAATTTGCTAACCGGAATGTCGTCAACTAAAACCATATCGCCATCAGTATCCATAAGACGCGGTACAAGACTTACGAGTGTAGACTTTCCGCTTCCCGTTTTTCCGACGAACGCAACGGTCGTTCCGGGCTCGATCGTCAGGTCGATATTTTTTAATGTCGGCACGCCGATATATGCAAAATTGAGGTCGCGAAATTCGATCTTGCCTTTTATCTTTGGTTGTTTGCGCGCATCAGCCGCGTCTTTTATTGCCGGCTCGGCGTCGAGGATCGCATTAAACCTTTTAAGACTCGCCGTTCCGCGTTGGTACAGATTAACAACATAACCAAGCGCGATCAGATACCAGATCATTCTCTGCAGATACAAAATAAACGCCGTAAATTCCCCCGCCGTGATCTCACCGCGAACGGCCATCGGCACGCCGACCGCAACAATGATGACAAAGCTCAGCCCGATAAAGAAAAACAGCAGCGGACGCATCGCCGCGGCAAATTTTACAAGAGCGATATTCTTTTTCGCGTACTCGGCATTGAGCACTTGAAATTGTTCGATCTCTGCATCTTCCTGTGCATAAGCACGGATGACGCGTGCACCGGTCAAATTCTCCTGAGCGCGCGCCGTAATGAAGGAAAAGAATTCCTGGATAGATTCAAATCTGATGTAAATTTGCTGCCCGAGATATTTTACGGTAAGCGATACAAACGGAAGCGGAATCAGCAGAAAAAGCGTGAGCTTTACCGAGATTCCAAACATTATCGGCAATACGACGGCAAGAGCAAAGATCGCCTGAAATGAATAGAGGATCATCGGTCCGACGATCTGACGAACGGCCGCGAGATCGTTGGTCGCCCGCGCCATCAGATCACCTACCCGGTTATTATGAAAGTACTCGAGAGGCTGATCGATCAGAGCATCATAAAAATCGCGGCGCATATCATATTCGATATCGCGCGAAGTGTTTATCAGAAGTTTCCGCTGCCAGTATAGAAATATCGACCCGACGAGACTGACGCCTAAAATCACAAAAGGAAAATAAAGAACCTTATTCCACGTTACATCTTTGCTCAATTCATCGATCCCCATCCCGATCAAATAAGGCACGAAGAGGTTGAACATCATTCCAAACAATATACAGAGCACGCCAAAAATAACCTTCCATTTGTAAGGTTTAAAATAGCGACTAAAATTTCTTAGCTCTTCCATTATTTACGGCTTTTCTGCAGAACTCTCAGCTTCGCCCAATGGCTGATATCCGGTCGGGAGCTCAAATAATTTCCCGTCCGCTTCAGTTTTTGCGTTTTT
>JBGTEI010000499.1:0-8946 GCA_041747875.1 Pyrinomonadaceae bacterium
GACTCCGCTTTTATTACATGCTGCGCCTCAAGCCAACCTTCCGTGCTGTCCTCGTCATACGCCCTGACGCGAAACCACAAAACTTTTTCAAACTCGATCTCATTTAGAATTTCAACAGTTTCTCCACGCTTTACTTCTAAAAGATCGGCCGCAACAACGGCGTATGAGCTCCGGATATAGACGTCTTTGCTGATAATTGTCCCGGTATCCGTAAGCCCCACAAGTCCTCGCGTGCTCTCTGATATCGCTTCGACGATTCCGCAGGAACTAAGTCCAAAAACCCCGAAGAGAATAATGAATAGTAATAATGTCTTTCTAAAAATCATCGATATATTAATAAATACTTACTTGTAATTTGCGCCAACTATTATAGCCTAATTTATCTAACAATGCTTTTTCGCGCCCTCTCAAATCTTTTTTGATCACGATCTTTCCGGATCCGGAAGTTTTTTGAAACTCCATTCCTGTTAGGGATAAATATTCATCCCAATTGATCGCTTTATCTGCTTTTAATTGATCTTCAACAATTGAACTGAGTTCCGGAAAATTCCCGAAGATCTTCAAGACCGCGACATTTGCGTCTTGAGGCTCAGACGACTTCCCGTTCTGGTTCAGCAATCTTACAAAAAGTTCAGAAATATCCCGCTTGTTTCGGCTTTTTTTAAGCATCGCAAGGTCTGTTAAAAACCCGATCAGCATTCCGCGCGCATACACGCTCGAACTTGTTTCGTTCCAACGATTCTTTGAGATCTCCAAAATCGAAGTCTTTATATTGCGACGGTCATTCAAATCATTTGCCCGGTTTAACGTATTAAGAAAATCTTCGAATCGAATTTGCCCGAGAAGAACACCGCTTTTAAGAGCCTGATAAACGATAAAACCCTCGTAAAACCAGACATAATCGCCGGTCAGATTCAAAGAGTTTGGAACCCACAAATGAAGTATTTCGTGCCGAAGTTGTTCATGCAGCCGCTGAAGCGCCTGACTTTCAAATGCAGCTTTTGAACTTACGATCAGCACGTTCGCGCCTCTTGCTTCCGCCCGCCATCTGTCAAATTCGACCTCACCGGGAAACGGTGTCAAAAATATCTTTGTCTCACGCCCGATACCGCCGAGAAGCCGGGTGTATTCGGCGATGATGTCTTTTGCCATTTCAAACGCTTGTTCGTCTCTAAATTGCCATTCGCCGTTAATCAAGATACTAAGATCTTGACCTGCGATCTTTTCCTGCATTTCACGCCAGCCGGTCCCGACCAGGAAAACCGCCGTGGAAACATCGCTGACTTCATACTGATCATCTCTGATCTTTTTCTCATTTGTTGAGATCGTCCAACCTGCCGGAAGAGCAAATGAAATAACCACCCGGCCTTTCTTTTCAAATTCAGGCAAAACATCATTGAGCATGATAAAACCGTGCGAATCGCCCAGCCAGGAAACATGAGCCGCGGATGTCGGCTTTTCCGGAATCGAAAGATCTATCCGATAGCTAAATCGTGATGCTTTCCGTTGCGTTACAATTTCCCCTGGAGCAAATTCCTTAAAAGGAATTTCGTTCCCTCCGGAATCGCCAAATTTCAAATTTTTAATTCGCCGGGCGAGATCTACGGCGTCGAAATAGGAATCCGGAAAGACCCAATTTAGAAGGTCAGGCGTTTGTCCATGCTTGAAAACTCCGCTAACTTCTAGTTGACCAGGAGCCGCCGATGATAAATTTAGGTTGACCTCAATGTTCTGCGAAGAAGATGTTGCCGCGAAAAAAATGCCGGTAGAAACTATCGCGCAGGCTCGTAGAATCGCTTTTACCAATGTTGACATCTCTATAAACACCGACTTAGAATAGAGCTTCGCGCGTAATTGATGTTTGCTTCCCGGATTTTTGTTAAATTTAGAACTTATGAGTATCATCAAAATTATAACTTATACCTTAGCATTTTTGTTGAGCCTTCTGTATTTAGGAAGATTCTTCTTTTAGATCGTAGAATTTAGCAGAAAAGTTCCGAACATATTCGATTCTTAATGTCGAACTGAAAAAGATCTTATTGTTTACGTAAAACCACAAGCGGTCTCGATTTGACCGCTATTTTTGTTTTCAAAATTAGCTCATTTTAATGAATATGGCAGAACTTAGAAAAATATCACGTGCTTTGATAAGTGTTTCAGACAAAGTCGGTATTGTAGAATTTGCGCGCAGACTCGATAGTTTCGGCGTAAAAATAATTAGTACCGGAGGAACGGCAAAAACACTCCGTGATAATAATATTGACGTTACCGAAGTCGCCGATATCACCGGTTTTCCCGAAATGATGAATGGCCGCGTAAAAACATTGCACCCGAAGATTCACGGTGCGTTTCTTGCGCTGCGCGACAATGACGAACACATTCGCGCAATGGAAAAGCATGATATAGAACCGATCGACCTCGTTGTTATTAATCTTTATCCTTTTGAAAAAACCATTCAAAACGAAGACGTTGAATTGTCCGAAGCAGTAGAACAGATCGATATTGGCGGACCGGCGATGATTCGTTCCGCGTCAAAAAATTGGCGGGATGTCGCCGTTGTAACAGATCCGCGGCTTTATGACGACATTTTGGATGAACTCGAAGAAAACGATTCCGCACTTTCACTTCAAACACGCCAACGGCTGGCGGCTTTAGCATTTACGCGCACCTCGCACTACGATCTGGCGATCTCTAGTTATTTGGCAGACCAGTTGAGCGACGACGATCTCGATTACCTCGAACCAATAAATCCGTTTGGAAATTTGGCTTTTATCGAGATCGAGGAAGAATCCGGTGCTCAACCCGACATAGATAATGCCCTCGCAGAAACTGTTTCGATCGAATTGGCAAAGGTAACCGATCTTCGTTACGGAGAAAATCCGCATCAGAAAGCGGCACTTTATTCCTCAGGCGAAGATGGCGGGATCGCAAATGCGGAACAGCTCCACGGAAAGGAAATGTCCTTCAACAATTATGTTGACGCGGAAGCCGCGTGGCGAATCGTCAGTGATTTTGATCAACTCGCAGTTGCGATAATAAAACACACAAATCCATCCGGGGTCGGACTCGGAGCAGATAATCTTGAAGCCCATCAGCGGGCGTTGGCAACTGATCCGGTTTCTGCCTTCGGTGGAATTGTCGCGATGAACCAAAAGGCCGATGCAGAAGTTGCAAAAGCAATAAATGAAGTATTTACGGAAGTCGTCATCGCACCTGATTTTGACGACGATGCACTCGAGATTTTTAGAAAAAAGAAGAACCTGAGAGTCTTAAAGGTTTCAACAGATGCAGCACCGAATCCCTTTGAATATAAACAAATTGCAGGCGGTTATCTTGTGCAGGACCAGGATCTGTTTAGCGTGACGCGCGAAAACTTGAACGTCGCCGGCAGGCGTCAGCCTTCTGAAAAGGAAATTCAGGCGATGCTGCTCGCATGGAAAGTGTGCAAACATGTAAAATCGAACGCAATAGTTTTTGCGAATGACATTCAAACCGTGGGAGTCGGGGCAGGGCAAATGAATCGCGTAGACTCAGTAAGGATCGCTGCAATGCGCGCCCAAAAAACCGAGTTGGAATTAACCGGAACGGTTCTTGCGTCAGATGCGTTCTTCCCGTTCCGCGACAATGTGGATGAAGCGGCAAAGTTTGGAATATCGGCAATTATCCAACCCGGAGGCTCGATGCGGGACGACGAATCGATCGAAGCTGCAAATGAACACGGAATTGCGATGGTATTTACCGGACACCGCCACTTTAAGCACTGATTTTACTTTCTCAAATATGGCAAATCTCTTGACATTGATTATCAATTGGCGTATAAGTTAGGTCAATTAACGATAACCGAAAGGAACGCTCGAAAGGTTTTTATAAAAGAAATCTTTGGGGCTTTTGTTTTAAACGATCAATTTACCTCTGAAACGTTTGCGATTTAAGATCTTTTCCATTTGTCGAGATCGTGATCGTACCGCGTTTTCCGGTGGTTAAAACTTTTGCCCCGGTTGATTTCCAGCGCTCTACAACCTCGTCATTTGGATGTCCGAATGGTGACCGCTTCCCAACCGGGATAACTGCATAATCAGCGCCTGTCGCATCGATAAATTCTTTTGTTGACGACGTTTTGCTTCCATGATGCGCAACTTTTACGATATCTGCGCTTAATGTAAGTGGGTATTTTAAGAGTTCATGCTCGGATTCTTGCTCGATATCGCCAGTAAAGAGGAATTTTTTACTGCCAAAAGTCATTCTTAATACTAATGAATTGTTGTTTGAGCTAAAGTTTCGGCTTTTCGAATCCCTTATGGGATTTATGACTTCTATAGTCACGCCGCCAATTTCAAATCTTTTTCCTCGATCGAGCCTCACGATCGGGATCTTTTTATCGTTGATCACATTCACAAACTCAGTAAAAGTTCCGTCTTCGGGCGATTCGCTGCCGATCATTGCTTTTTTTATCTTAAAGTTTTTTGCGACTGCTATCAGTCCCTGCATATGGTCGGCGTCCGCGTGCGTCGCCAGGAAATAATCGATCTTCGAATATCCCTTTTCCCATAGAAATTCGGATACAACGCTTTCGCCTACGCCCGATGTATCAGGATCAAAGGGTTCCGTATCGCCATTTTCCTTTTCCAAAACCAGCTGCTTGAATTTTTGTTTTCCGCCTCCATCGATGAGCATTGTTTCACCGTTTGGAAATGTAACTAATGCTGAATCGCCCTGTCCCACATCAAGAAAATCAACCGTCAATCTTCCATCGATCGTTGGCGAACTATATGGATGAAGAATAATTATTCCAAAAAGGAAAACGAAAATTGCGCACGCTGAATATATCGCTATCTTTCGAAACTGACCTGTTTTCGCTTCTTGTTCGCTCGCAACGCCCGATCTACAAAATGGATTCCACAAATCGAGTCTAAAAACGATTCCGATCAACGGCAAATGGTAAAAAGTGTAGATTATCTTTGAAGTCCCGGAATATACCGGCAATCGAAACGAGGCAAGATCGAAGGCGGTAAACACCCTCGGAAGTAACATCATGATCGAATTGAATAGCTCCGTGATCTTAATAAATGGAAGCGAAAGCGTCTCGCTAAATAGGCCAATAAAGAGCGCAAACAAAGCAAAACCATTTTGAAATACGATAAATATGCTGACCCAAAGATTTAAAACCACCGAACACAACGAGACGCGATGAAAGTAGACAACAAGAATCGGCAATAGAAATATTTGCACGACAACCGTTACTAATACACCTTCAAATACCCATCGCAAAGGCTTTTGGAGCCCATGGGTTTCGAGCAATTCTGCGTATCTGCTCTTAAAGATCCGGCAATCCCAAACATTTTCGCCCAAAGTTTTCTTCCAGCTGCGGTCGCTCCAATAAATTGTTTCACAGAAAACAAGTAGCCCTTTTGAAACTGCCGGAGGAAATGGATACTCTTTTTTCGGCGACCAGCTTCCGATCGCGCGCAATTTTTCGACCAACGGAAATGCGAATGCAACAATTCCGAAAACACTCATAAACGTTAAATGAAACGACTGACTAAATAGTTCTTTCGGTTCCCAGGCTAGTATCAAAAGTGTGCACGCACCAAGTGCGTTTAAAAGCGTGCCGTCTCGATGGACCACATAAGAAAACATCAGAACCGTAAACATGACCGCGGCTCTTACAACCGGGACCTCCGCACCTACCGCAAGTGCGTATCCCCATAAAACCCCGGTCGGGATCAAAAACAAAAACAGTCGTCGTCGTGTAAAGGTTCCGACGATCAGCAGCAAAAGGCCGCCGGCGAATGTAACATGCAGTCCGCTTATGACGAGCACATGGAAAGTTCCTCCTTCGCGGAATATATCCGCAGTTTCCTTTGATAAATGATGCTTGTTTCCCAAAAGCGACGCAATCAGAATTCCTGAGGTAGAGACACTAAAGTTTGAGCGGATCTTTTCGATCAGCGCTTGGCGATTGTTGTAGACGATCGAGATAGGTGACCACGAATTCTCCGTTCGAAACGTTTCGACCAATAGCGGGCTTTTTATTATTCCCGTCGCATCGATCCCTTTTTGGTCAAGAATCCGAACGAAAGAAACCCCTCCCGGGTTGAGATATTTTTCTTCACGTGACAAAACTGTTGCGATTCGAACACGTACTCCTGAATTAAGTTCCAGATCTTCGTATTCATTTTTAATGTCCTCGCCAAAAACAGGTGCAAAAAACTGGACAACTCCGGAAACCATCATCGCGCTTCCTTTGTAGTAAAGTTTCTTAACTTTGACCTTCATGTAAAATCCGCCAACCGATAGTTCCCGGTTCCCAACTATGATCCCGTCGATCAAAACCGGATCGACGGAAACTAACCGTCCTGAATCGTAAAGATTTTTAATCGAATTTTGCGGCTCGCTATCCTTCGACACCTGATAACTAAATGCTCCCGAAGCGGTGAACGCAAAAAAAACAAATACAACGACCGGTTTCATGCCCGAAAATATAAGTGAAAGAAGTGTAAAGGTGATCGCTGCTAAAAGATATATTTCCCACTCGACGGCGAGCGTCGAAGCTCCAAAAACTCCAAACGCAAAACAGATCGCCAGCCAAAGTAATGGATAGTGTGAGAAGTTAGGGCGGATGTTTTTGACGGGTGAGGTCATTTTCTTGAGATACCGCTATTAGAAAATACTGCGAGCTTATCTGGTTTTTACCATTCTTCGAAATTTTCGAAAACGCTTGTCGCTTATTCCTCTTAAAAGCATCAAGTGTTCTGTTTTCTGAAACTTTCCATACTTAGTGCGAAACTCAATGATCTCTTTTGCAGTTTTGGGACCGATACCTGGGAGCCTTTCGAGCTCGTCCGATGTCGCCGTATTTATATCGATCGCGACTTCAATAGGTTTGACATTACGGGTTATTGGAACCGTTCCTACGGTCCTTTTCGAACACGAAATTATTGAGAGCGCAAATGCCAAAACCACCGCGGATCCAATAGCGAACAAAACAAATTTTGATCTGATATTTTCGTGAGAATTCATGAGTTTATTGCACTCTTCGTGTGCAATCTGTGGAAGTTATTGAGTATCCACGAATTACGATTCGTGAAAGTGAGTTATCCACAAAATTTTCCACAAGTTCTGTGGAAAACCGAGTAAGAAAGAGCGCTTAGAGTTCGCGGCCTTCTTCCATTTCCTGCAGTGCTTCATATGCCTTTTGAGTAACAGGCCTGGCACGCTTGCTTCCATCCATTTCACCGATAAATCCATCAGCAACAAGCGCATCTAAGATCGCTGCGGCGCGTCCGTATCCGATTCGAAGATGACGCTGAAGCAGCGAGGTTGACGCCCGTTTTGAGTTTACAACGGTTCTCAATGCTTCTCCGAAGAGATCATCCTTTCGTCCCGGAAGATCGCCAAAATCATCCATTTCTTCTTCGGATTTTGTAATGGTCTCGTCATAATCTGGATTTGCTTGAGACTTGATGTGAGAAACGATCTTATGGATCTCTTTTTCATCAACGTAAGTTCCGTGAACCCGGATCAGATGTGAAGTTCCCGGCGGTAAAAATAGCATATCGCCCTTACCAAGTAAACGCTCTGCACCATTTGCATCGATGATAGTCCGGGAATCAATCTTTGAAGAAACTCTAAAGGAAATTCGCGATGGGAAATTGGCCTTTATAAGTCCCGTTATCACATCCACCGAAGGGCGCTGGGTTGCTAAAACAAGGTGGATACCGACCGCACGCGCCATCTGCGCAAGCCGTGTGATCGATTCTTCGACCTCTTTCCCGGAAGTCATCATAAGGTCAGCCAATTCATCGATAATTATTACGATATATGGCAAAGACTTATGCGGGTTTCCATCTTCGTCAAATTGCTTTAGCAGATTTTTTCGCTTTGTTTCCCGGTTGAATCCATCGATATTTCGTACGCCCCAACCCGCCAGTTCTTTGTAGCGGCGTTCCATTTCACCAACCGCCCACTTGAGCGAATTCGCAGCGCGTTTTGGATCGGTAATAATTGGTGTTGCCAGATGCGGAATATCGGCATATAAACCCAATTCGAGACGCTTCGGGTCAACCATTATAAACTTCACTTCATCCGGTTTCGCTTTATAAAGTATAGAAACAATAAGCGAATTGACGCCTACGGATTTTCCAGCGCCTGTCGCTCCAGCGATCAACAAATGCGGCATTTTAGCCAGATCTGCTACACGGCGATGACCGTCGATGACCTTGCCTAAAGCGATCGTCAATGGTGATTCGGAATCCCGGAATTCTTTTGAATCTATCACGTCGCGAAGCAAGATCACTTCCCTTTGCTTGTTTGGGACTTCCATCCCGACCACTGCTTTCCCCGGGATCCGTTCGATTCGTATCGATTCTGCCTTGAGCGCCAAACAAAGATCATCTGCCAAACCGGTAACTCGTGCATATTTAACACCCGGATCCGGTTTAAATTCGTAGGTCGTAACGACAGGTCCGAGGTTTATATTTTTTACTTGTCCTTTAACATTAAATTCCTGCGCGCTTTCGACGAGATTTTTCGCCGTCGCCTGAAGGTCGCTTTCGTTATGTTCGAGCCTTGGCGGCGGGATCGTAAGATACTCAAGTTTTGGCAGTTCGTAGCTATCAAAATTGCGGGCGGGTTTTGGAGTCTCTTCGACAGTGTCGGATCCTTCCGATCCATTTGGGATCTCTAGTTCTCCCGTAACGCCGATCGGCTTGACGGGAATCTTGCTTCCTTCCGCAACAAGGTCAACAGGCCCGGCCGAATTTCCGTTTGTTTCATCGTCGGGCTTATTCGATAGATCCTTTAATTCTTTGACGTTATTATCTTTGTCTTCTTCCCGTGAAATCGTTTCGTATTCAGAGTCATTGGACCCGGGTGGTTTACTTAAACGATTGACAACCGCGCTGAATTTTTCCTTCAAGGGGTTTTCCGTCGTGTGTATTTCCGATT
>JBGTEI010000500.1:0-4203 GCA_041747875.1 Pyrinomonadaceae bacterium
CCATTATCACAGGCGGTTTGGCGTTAACTGCAACTTGTCAGGTGCCGGGTCCAAATGCCGTGCCGGGCGAAAATTCCCGCCCGCCAAAAATCGTCCATCTCGGAGATCCGGTTACTTATGAAATTCTGCCTGAAAACCTTCCAAAGCCGTTTGAAACAGAAAGCGCCCGCATGTCTTCGAGGATCTCACCCCAACCCGAAAATGCCACGCTTAAAATGCCGGATGGATTTAACATTGAAGTATTTGCGGAAGGAGGTTTTACGTATCCTCGGTGGATGGCGCTTGCACCAAACGGTGACGTATTCTTAGCGGATTCTCGTGCGAACAGCATAATTGTTTTGCGTGATAAAGATAATGACGGAAAAGCCGAAACGCGGTATGTTTTCTCGGATAAATTGAGTCAGCCGTTTGGAATGGCATTTTGGAATGACTGGTTTTATGTCGCAAACACCGATTCGGTCGTTCGCTTTAAGTACAAGAGCGGGCAGACTGAAGCCGCCGGTGAACCGGAAAAATTAATTGAGCTTACTCGCGGCGGCTATAATCAACATTGGACCCGAAATATTATTTTCTCGCCCGATGGTAAAAAGCTATTTGTATCGATCGGATCGAGCGGGAATTATGAACCCGAAACCGATGACAGACGCGCAGCGATCAGCGTTTACGATCCCGATGGAACCGCGCATAAAGTTTATGCCGGCGGATTGCGAAATCCGATCGGCCTCGCGTTCAATCCAAAAACCGGAGATCTATGGACCGCAGTAAATGAACGTGACGCACTCGGCGATGAACTCGTTCCGGATTATGTAACATCGGTAAAAGAGGGCGGGTTTTATGGCTTTCCTTATTCATATATAGGGAAAAATCCTGAACCCCGGTTAGATGGGGCGCGGCCGGACCTAATTGAAAAAGCGATCGTTCCGGACGTTCTTGTCGCATCTCATTCGGCGGCGCTGGGAATAGTATTTAATAACGGAAATATGTTTCCAAAAGAGTATAAAGGTGATGCATTTGTTGCGTTTCATGGCTCGTGGAATCGCGAAAAACTGACCGGTTATAAGATAGTAAGGATAGATTTCGATGAGAGCGGAAAATTAAAGGGACGAGGCTACGAAGACTTTGTTTCCGGTTGGCTGACTGATGAAAATAGCCGGGAGGTTTGGGGAAGACCGGTCGGGTTATTGATGCTCAAAGACGGTTCAATGCTTATCGCCGATGATGGCGGGAAGAAAATTTGGAGAGTGACGTATAAAAAATAGGAATTAACTTTGATTAAAAAGGTGCTCAAGATCATCGTACTTGCTGTTTTTAGCGCGTTTATAGGGCTGCAGTTTTTTCGTCCCGAGCGAACAAATCCCACGATCGATCCAAAAATGACGCTTGAGATAAACGCAAATATCCCGCAATAAATTAAGGGTATTTTTAAGCGATCCTGCAATGATTGTCATTCAAACGCAACGGTCTACCCGTGGTATTCAAATATTGCTCCGATCTCCTGGAGCGTCGTCGACCACATCCGTGCTGGCCGTGACGAGCTTAATTTTTCTGAGTGGGGAACGTACAGCGTTTAAAAGCGGGATCACAAACTCGATGAGATATGTGAGCAGATCGAGACCGGGGAAATGCCGCACATTCAATATCTTTGGATCCATTGGGACGCCGCGCTGTCCGACGCTGATAAAAAAGCGATCTGTGATTGGACAAAAAGCGAACGCGAGAATCTAAAAGCGGGGTGAATTTCGATGTTTATTGATTTTTTGGATCGGTCCTCACTATAATTTATGTTTACGGAGGCTACTTAATTGAACTCGGCAACTTTCAAAAGATCAGCTGGTTTATTCTTAGTTGCAATCCTCGTTTGCCTGGTTTTTCAATTTAACGGGAATGTTGTCGTTTCAAGATCTGGACCCGATTTAGGGGCAAATTTTAGGTCATCATACTTAAATAGTAGTTCGATCGCTTTTTCCGAACCTTCGCTACAGGAAAAGAACATTTTTATTCTCGTGAATGTCGAAAGAAGGAAAGAAAAACTTCGAAATTTAAAATGGGATCACGATCTGTGGAGAATGGCAGAGTATTATTCGCGAAAAATGGCAGACGAAAATTTCTTCGATCATTTGGATCCTGACGGTAGATCCGTCGTTGACCGTGCAAAACAATTCAAAATAAAGAATTGGACAAAGATCGGCGAAAACCTATTCTTCGCTGATGGATATATCAGTCCGACCGGAGAAGCTGTCACGGGATGGATGAATTCGGAAGGTCACCGCGAGAATATTTTAGACAAAGACTGGACGCATTCGGCGATCGGGGTATACGAAGCGCGGGGAAGAAAAACTTATGTTACGCAGCTTTTCTTGCGAAGATAGATCGAATACGGCTCATCCGGAATTCGGTAAACCGGAAATTTGCAAAGGAGGATTCGGTGGTGGAAATTCTGTTTGAAAATCCCTTGGGCTCGATGTACGGACCATATTTTCTTGCGCTTTATGCGATGTTTATTTTGTTTGTGCTGATCGTGTTGCGGGTAATGAAAAGTTTGGTGGACTCTACCGATAAGCTCCCGATGCCTTCGATCTCCAGTCAGATTGATCCGTATCAGCTTGCCTATCTTCGCGGCGGAACTAACGAACTCGCACGAACCGTTTTGTTCAATCTACTTCAGAAAAACTTACTGGAACACGCTGAATCAAAGACTCTAAAGCGAACTGCTGCTGCTACAAATATTTCTCGTCTAAATAGTATTGAAACCGCTGCCATGGGATGGATCGGAAACGGCCGAACCAACAATGAGATATTTCAATCTGGCGGATTAACGAGTCAACTCGAAGCGTTTGGGCGAACATACGAGCATCAGCTCGAGCAGCAGCAGTTGTTGACGGACGATCAGATCAAAATGAAAGTTGCAGTCGTCAAGTGGTTTGCCGCGGCATCCGTAGCTGCGCTTGGGTTCTATAAGGTATTGGCAACCCTTTCACGGGGTAAGTATAACGTAATGTTTATCGTAGTATTGGGCGTGATCGGAATAGTATTGGTTTTTTTGTCGGGAAAACTTCCGCGAATTTCAAAACTTGGAAAGGCATATTTGGCGAGATTACAGCTGACATTTGAAAATTTGAAGGTTCATGCAACGCCGCCGCCTTCAAATGTCCATCTTCCTGCGGCCGAAACTCAATCGTCATTTAACTCAATCGATCCGTTCCTGCTTTCGATCGGTGTGTTCGGCGGTGCGGCTCTTGGCGGCGCGGTTTACGAGTCTTACAATACGATCTTTCAGAAATCACAGAAGGTGCATTCATCTTCTTGCGGAGCCGGCTGCGGTGATTGCGGGAGCTCATGCAGCTCAAGTTCGTGTAGTTCATGCAGTTCTTGCGGTGGCGGATGCGGCGGTTGCGGCGGTTGTTCCTGAGAAGGTTGGATGGAAAATTTTAAAAAACTCGGTGTAGGGATCGGTTTTCGTGAGCCATTTCGCGCCGATATTTTTTTGCATCAGGAAAAGATCGATTTCCTCGAGATCACGGCAGACCATTATTTTGACTCGTCGGATAAAAAACGTGAAGAGCTTGATATTTTGCGCCAACATTTTCCGCTGATCCCTCACGGACTTGATCTCTCACTTGGAAGCGCCGAAGGGATCGATGAAGAATATCTTGAAAAATTTGCGAAACTGGTCGATATCGTAAAACCTGAATGGTTTAGCGATCACATCTGTTTTACAAAAGCCGGCGGAATTAGTATCGGGCACCTTGCGCCGCTGCCGTTCACTGAGGAAGCGATAAAGATCTTGATCAAGAATATTGAAACGGTAAAGAAACGCATCGATGCTTCGTTGATCCTCGAAAATATTACTTATATGGTCACGTTTCCGTCATCGGCACTGTCTGAAGCGGAATTTTTGACCACCATTTTAGAAGAAACAGATTCGGGTCTGCTCCTTGACGTTACAAATCTCTATATAAACTCCAGAAACTTTGATTTTGATTGGCGCAGGTTTCTCGACGAGATCCCGCTTGAGCGGGTTGTTCAACTTCATTTTGTCGGGTCACATCGGCACGGTCAAAAATTTATTGACGGTCATTCTCATAAAACCGAAAAAGAAATATGGGAAGTTTTTAAAGAAGTATGCGAAAGATGCGACGTAAAAGGTGCGATCCTTGAACGCGACGGCAATTTTCCGCCGTTTGAAGAGATAGTTAACGAGAT
>JBGTEI010000501.1:0-1914 GCA_041747875.1 Pyrinomonadaceae bacterium
TGACGAATCCACAACGAGCCCAACGCTTTCTGAAGTTACCGTAAAAAAGAGCTTTGACGGCGAAATGAAAGGTGAAAGCACCGGTAAACTTCTGATGTGTTCATCGCTAAGCGACTCTGCGGGCTACACAATAATGGATAGATTTTCCGTAGAACTCGAAGGGCGTAAAGGCACCTTTGTCGCGATCCATGGCGGAATGACCGACGAGATGAAAGCAACCGGCAAGATCGTTCCCGGTTCCGGTACCGGCGACCTCGAAGGAATTCGCGGCAATATCGAATTTAAATCTGATGAAACTACCAAAACGATCATTCTAAATTATGAATTTTAGTAGTCGGCGATAGAATCACCGTCGATCCATTTTCTGAAATTCGGGGTACGGCTGACGCTGGTGATGAGCCGCACTTTTGAACCCGCGATCTTTACAACGAGACGATCATTAAAATATGATTCGAGGCGCTCGACGGATTTCAAATTAACCATCGCGCTTCGGTTTATACGAAAGAATTTTTGTGGATCAAGTACCTCTTCCAGGTGATTTAGATTTTCATTTAGCGGAAACCTGTTTCCCTTCCCATCAAAAGCAAATAGGATCCCGTCTTGAATTTCAAAAAATGATATCTGCTCTGTTTCAACGAGCTGAATTCCACCTCTCATCTTAACGACAAATCTTTCTTTGTATTTTGGTTTGTTAAAATTCTTTTGGACCTCGCGCCACAATTCCATTTGATCAGCGACAAAATTATTTTTAAGCTTCTCCAGCTTCTGCATCGCCGCAACAAAATTTTCGAATGTAAAAGGTTTTAACAAATAAGCGATGCCACTCTGCGTGAAAGCTTGAAGAAGAAATTGGTCATAGGCTGTCGTGAAAATTATCGGGCAGCTTATTTCTACTTTTTCAAGAAACTCAAAGACATTTCCATCGAGGAGTTCAATATCGGAAAAAATAAGATCAGGCGGCATATTTGAGCGAAACCAGTCTTCGCCCTCTTTTTTACTTTCTAGTCTTGCCTCAATTTTTATCGAGTCGTCATAGCGCGTAATAAAACCACACAGCTTTTCCGCGGCTAACGGCTCATCTTCGATGACAATAACTCTCATTTCTCGATCTTCAGCAAAGGAATTTTGACCTTAAATATATTTTCGCTTTTGTGTACTTCAAACGAATTTTCCGTAAGCAGCAAATATCTTGCCCGAAGATTTTCTAACCCAGTCCCGCTTGGCAAAACGCTTTGAGCCTTCGGACGAATTTCGTTTTCTACCAACAAATTATGATGATCTAATTTAACACAAACTTTCAGTGGGTTTTCGCGGCTTCCGGCATTGTGCTTTACCACATTTTCAAACAGACTCTGAAGTGCCGTCGGGACGATCATCTGCCCGTTAATTCCTGAATCCGGTATTTGCCAGTCAAACTTATAAGCATCGCCGAAACGCTTTTGGAGCAGATAAATATAGTTTTGCGCAAAATCCAATTCTTCTTTGAACGAAACAACCTCGGCATTTTTTGTGTGCAAAATATACCGGTAAAGCTGGGCCAATTTATCGAGAAACTCATTAGCATTTTTCGGGTCTTTTTCAATAAGCGAGGAGAGCACATTCAGATTATTAAACAGAAAATGCGGATCCACTTTTTGTTGAAGTGTTTTTAGCTCCATCTCGGATCGTGCTCTTTGCGCGTCGGCCAGTCTTTGTTTTGTTTTATTTACGAGCGTCAGATAAAAATATCCCATACAGGTAAATCCAACAAATATCTGCAAGATCAATAAATGAAGAAAACCCATTACCCAGTCAAATCCAATAGGTTTTTCCCTTCCGGAGTAAGTAAATCCCAGAACAAGAATCGAAAACGCATTGAGAACGAACGCGATCAGCGGGATCAGACACACTAATACTATGAAGTCGCGGGCAACC
>JBGTEI010000502.1:0-8498 GCA_041747875.1 Pyrinomonadaceae bacterium
CCCTTGCTCGTAACGCGACTGCGCGTTCCCGAAGCAAAAACGGCGGCGGCCAGCGCGCTTGCCATGATCATGGAAGCGGGGAAGCTTCCCGTAAGTCTCGAGGCCCTCTTGGTCACTCCGGCGATGCTTCGCGCGCTGAACGGGAGCGACGACTCCAAAGTTTCGACGGGTGCTCCCTATTACGCGGCCCGGTATCTCGGCTATGTCCGAAGCGACGCAGCCTACCAGGCGCTCCTCCGTTTTATCCAGTCGACCCGGACCTCTGACGGAAAAACCTCCTATAAACGCGAGGAGGCCCTTCGAAGCTTGATCAGGCAAGGAATCTGACAGACGGAATTTTGGAAATTGAAGCCGATAAAGCAAAGAAAGGTGCGGCCCAACTTAATTTTGGACGTTACTTAATGTACGCGGGTGAATACGAGAGCGCGGCAGTAGAACTTAAGAAAGCACTTACATTTAATTCTAATGATCCTGATGTTCTGGCTTATCTGGGATTGTCACTTTACACTGCGGGTGCGATCAATGAAAGCAAAGCTCAAAAACAGGAAAGTCTGAATTATTTTGACGTGTTTTTGAAAGCAGCTCCTAAGGATCATAAGCTCAGGGTAGATATAGATGCGATGGTTTCCGATCTAACAACGACGGAAAAATTGAAACCGCAGAAGCTCTAGATTTCTTGCTTTAGTTTCAAGTATTTATAAAAGCGTTCGACTGCTAACTGGTCGAATGCTTTTTTTGTACCAAACGAATCTATTGATCAATTTCGTTTAGGGTCAAATTGACCGAATGAAATAGGCGAAATTGCGTCAAATTGGCAAAAAAGTTTCTTGACATATAAATAATCAACCTATATTATCTTTATTTAACAGTGATAAACACTGTTTGGCGAGCTTCCACTGCTGTGCTACACGAACTCTCAAACCCTCATTTTCACTATACTTAACGGAGCTTAAGGTTAAATAAATGTCAGCAAAACTCGGAGAAATCCTTGTCCGTGAAAATTTAATATCACCGCAGCAACTGCGGGAAGCCCTCGATTATCAACGAAGCAGTGGTGGAAGGCTCGGTTCTAATCTTATCAAACTCGGGATAATTTCAGACGAGGTTATTACTGCCGTTCTATCCAGGCAATATGGTGTGCCATCCGTCAATTTAGATCTCTTTGAAATAGATGATGAAACCATAAAACTCATTTCGCAGGAAGTAGCCGTTAAATATACCGTTTTGCCGATATCGAAAGTCGGTGCAACGCTGACCATGGCGATGGCGGATCCGACGAATGTTTTCGCCATGGACGATATTAAGTTTATGACGGGGCTAAATGTTGAACCCGTTATTGCGTCCGAAGCAGCGATCCAGCAGGCGGTTGGAAATTATTACGGATCGTCAAAAGAGTTAGAAGTTGCAAATGTCGAATTCAATAATGATTTCGACAAGCTAAATTCGCGGCTTGCGACAAATGGAAACGGTACAAAAAAATCTTATGGCGATGCCGTCGGAGATCTAAGATTGTCTGAATCGGATCTTGACGTATCACTCGACGAATTTGAATTTAATCACCAAACGATCGACGGTGAAGACGTTGAAGTTGTAGAAGAAAACGATGAGATCGATCTGGCCCAACTTGCCAGAGCGAGTGAAGATGCGCCGGTAGTCAGATTGGTAAATGTACTTCTTGTGGATTCGCTGCGCCGCGGCGCATCCGATATTCACGTCGAACCTTACGAAAAAGATTTCCGGATACGGTTTAGAATTGACGGCATACTTTATGACGTGATGCATCCGCCGATGAAGATGCGGGATGCTTTGATCTCTCGTCTAAAGATCATGTCAAAGCTCGATATTTCCGAAAAGCGGCTACCTCAAGATGGCCGTATCAAGATAAAAGTAAAGATCGATGATCGATCGAGAGAATTAGATTTTCGTGTTTCCACGCTGCCGACGCTTTTTGGCGAAAAGGTCGTGCTTAGACTGCTAGACAAAGACAAGCTTATGTTGGATATGACAAAGCTTGGATTTGAACCGGAAAGTTTGAAGATCTTTAAGCGTAATGTTGAAAAGCCTTACGGTATGGTTTTAGTGACGGGTCCGACGGGTAGCGGTAAAACAAACACGCTGTATTCCGCGCTTCAATCGCTCAACACGCCCGAAACAAATATCATGACGGCCGAAGATCCGGTTGAATTCAATTTGCACGGGATCAATCAGGTGCAAATGAAAGAGCAGATAGGGCTAAATTTTGCCGCTGCACTTCGTTCGTTCCTGAGACAAGATCCCAACATTGTTCTCGTCGGTGAGATCCGCGACTTTGAAACAGCCGAGATCGCGATCAAAGCTGCACTTACAGGACACATGGTTCTTTCGACGCTCCATACAAATGACGCACCTTCGACGATATCGAGACTTGTAAATATGGGGATCGAACCGTTTTTGGTTGCGACCAGTGTGAACATCATTCAGGCACAAAGACTTATTCGCCGCGTTTGTTCTAAATGTAAACAGGTGCAGGATGTTCCGATCGAAGCACTCGTAGAGATCGGTTTTAAAGAAGAAGATGCGGCTAGTGTCGAGATCTATAAGGGTGCCGGTTGCGACAAATGTAACGGAACGGGATACAAGGGACGTGTCGGTCTGTTTGAAGTAATGGAAGTAACGGATGAATTAAGAGAGCTAATTTTAATTGGTGCGAGTGCGATCGAACTGCGCAGGAAAGCGCAAGAACTTGGAATGATAACGCTGCGCGAATCGGGTCTGTATAAAATCCGCGACGGCGTTACGACGATCGAAGAAGTCGTTAAGGAAACTGTTTTGTAGGGTCTTTTTGGAGGAATTATGTTGAGAGCAATTATCTTATCTTTGGTTTTATTTTTGGCTTTGGGAACGATCATTCCGATGGCTACAGATTATGCCGAAGCTGCTTCGATCATTCAGAAGAAGCGGAAAGTAAAGAAAAAAACACGTGCAATCAAATATCGAAATTATCGATCGAAACGCCAAACAAAAAGATATAAAAAGCCGCGCAAGAAATATCGAAGTGCAAATGCACGATATAAAAAAGTTCGTCGTTTATCCAAAAGAAAACCACGCGCCAGCCGAAACAAAAGAGTCCGCCGGTATACTGCAAAACGCAAGATTGTAAAACGAAATACCAGGGCGAGAAAGTATTCGAAAAAATGGTGGCGCACATACAAGGCGAAAAAGGCCAAAAGCACTACGATTGCAAGAAGAAAAAGAGCGCTGAGATTAAAGCGTATCCGCCTGGCAAAACAGAACCAGGCTGCGAAAAGCAGAAGTGTATCAAACACCGCAGGTTTCAACGTTACTCCGATAATCAATCAGGCTGGCGCGGTGATCTTGCCTTCCGGAACTCCGGTTCCGATGGGATGGGTGCAGAATCAAGCAACGAATAATGTAGTGCAGTTTAACGTTGACGGAAGTAATGGTGCGCAGATCGGTTCTGCTTCGTTAACGGTTGTTGGACCGGCCGTGGGCGAATCTGTCACTGAGTGGAGAAACAATACGGTCGGGGGCGTTTCGACTACGACCTTACGAAGAACCGTTATCGACAGAATGATCCGCGAAAACGGATGGGTAGAAAATGATTTTGAAAAAGAGATTGGCGGGAAGAAAGTTTATGTAGTGGTTGCAAAGGCACCTGATTCGAACAATGGCGTCCAATCTCAAACATTCTATTTTACGGAAGCAAACGGACGGATCTATAGTCTTGCGACAAAGGCTACAAAGGAAGAGTCCGAAAAGATCGTGCAGCAATCTGAAAAAGTGATCGCCTCTTTGCAGAATGGAAAGGAACCGGTTCAGCAGGCGAAAAACAAAAAACAGGACGATTAGCTTCGGTATTTCCAAGCTGCCAAAACTCACCCCGATCAATAAAAACAGATGTCATAGAAAACCAAAATGAACTTAAACGAACAATTAAATGCGCAAACTCAGGTCACGCTGCCTGAACTGCTGAAGAAGATGACCGACCTGGGAGGCTCCGACCTCCATATTACTACAAAGAGTAAGCCGCAGGTTCGCGTTCATGGACATTTACAGCCAATGGATGGTTATCCGGAATTTACGCCCGATGAGACAAAGCGCCTGGCATATTCTGTCTTAACCGATCAGCAAAAACACCGATTCGAAGAAAATTTGGAGTTAGACTTTTCATTTGGACTAAAAGGAATGTCCCGCTTTCGTGCCAATCTTTTTAACCAGAAGGGCTCGGTAGGCGCGGTTTTTCGTGCGATCCCGTATGAGATCCTTGGTTTTGAAAAACTCGGACTTCCATCGGTAGTAAAGGAATTGTGTAACCGTCCTCGCGGACTCGTTCTTGTGACAGGTCCGACCGGTTCAGGAAAATCTACGACGCTTGCGTCGATGGTCGATAAAATTAATCAAGAACGTCACGAACATATTCTTACGATCGAAGATCCGATCGAATTTCTTCACGAGCATAAAAAATGTGTCGTCAATCAGCGTGAAGTGAATTCAGATACGCATGGCTTTGGAGAAGCGCTTCGTACCGCACTTCGACAGGATCCTGATATTGTACTCGTCGGTGAAATGCGGGATCTCGAAACGATCGAGATGGCGCTGCGTATCGCTGAAACGGGTCACTTAACATTCGCAACACTCCATACAAATTCTGCGTCTTCAACCATTAACCGTATCATCGATGTTTTTCCTGCCGGACAGCAGAGTCAAATTCGAACTCAGCTTTCGTTAGTTTTGGAAGGTATCTTATGTCAATCTTTGCTGCCGAAGGCTGACGGAAAAGGTCGGTGTATGGCGATGGAAGTAATGGTTCCGAATTCTGCTATCCGGAATCTAATTCGTGAAGACAAGATCCATCAGATCTATTCGATGATGCAAACCGGTCAGGACAAATACGGGATGCAGACCTTCAATCAGGC
This sequence comes from Pyrinomonadaceae bacterium, assembly GCA_041747875.1. Classification (GTDB taxonomy): domain Bacteria; phylum Acidobacteriota; class Blastocatellia; order Pyrinomonadales; family Pyrinomonadaceae; genus Aridibacter. The sequence continues at coordinate 4,917 of JBGTEI010000502.1, forward strand.
CCTTGCAACTCTTTACCACACCAAGAAGATCACGCTTGAACAGGCGATGCAGCGAACATCAAATGCCGACGAACTCAGAAATCTGATCGATCGCGGTGCAGGTACAAATGATTCATACGTCGGAACAAAACTGCAACCGGGTTCTTCCGACAAATCGGGAAAAACTCATCCAAGCCCATATATGAAGGGACGTCCGATCGGAAACCGCCCGCCCGTACGCTAAGAATTCTATCTAACAGGAGCTATTAAAAAGCAATGCCAACATTTACTTATAAAGGAAAAAACCGCCTGAACGAATTAGTTACGGGTGAAAGAGAAGCAAAAAGCCAGGATGATCTAAAGGCGCATCTCAAGCGCGAGAAGATCACCATGACTCAGGCTTCTGAGAAAGGCCGTGAAATTCGAATTCCAAAACTAGGTCGTGCAAGGAAAAAGGTCAAAGCCAAGGAATTGGCGATCTTTACAAGGCAGTTTTCGGTAATGATCGATGCCGGACTTCCGCTTGTTCAATGTATCGACATCCTTGCGAACCAACAGCCAAACGCGTTTTTTAAAGATGTGCTGCATCAGGTGCGGGAAGAGGTTGAACAAGGTTCGACGCTTGCTAATGCGTTAACAAGACACCCAAAAGTTTTCGATGCGCTTTACACCAATATGGTAGAAGCCGGCGAGACGGGTGGTGTACTAGATCTTATACTTCAGCGTCTTGCTACTCTGATCGAAAAAGTTGTAAAGCTAAAACGAAGCATCGTTTCGGCCTCGATCTATCCGGCGGCAGTTGTCGTCGTAGCGGTCGCAGCGGTAGCAACCATTATGGTCGTGGTTATTCCGCAGTTTGAGCAGATCTTTCTTGGCTTGCTTGGACCGGGTGAAGCCCTTCCGTTGCCGACGCGGATCGTCATGATGATCAGTAATTTTCTTGCAGGCTGGGGCGGACTCGGTTTGCTTATAACGATCATTGCCAGTTGTGTAGGTACAAGTTTTTACTACAAGACGCCAAAAGGACGACTTCACATCGATGGGCTTTTGCTAAAGCTTCCCATCTTTGGCAGTATTCTCAGAAAGATCGCCGTTGCGCGTTTTTCGAGAATCCTTTCAACACTGATGTCATCGGGTGTGCCGATCCTTCAGTCTTTGGAAATTACCGCGAAAACGGCGGGAAACGTGGTTATTGAAAACGCGATCCTAAAAGTTCGCGAGGGCGTTGAACGCGGTGAAAGTTTTGTCGAGCCCCTTCAGGCAACAAAAGTGTTCCCTGAGATGGTTGGTCAAATGATTGGCGTTGGCGAACAAACCGGTGCTATGGATGCGATGTTAGGCAAGATCGCCGACTTCTATGAAGACGAAGTAGATGCCGCTATCGCTGATCTTTTGGCGATGATCGAACCCGTCCTGATCGCATTCTTGGGTATTACCATCGGATCGATCGTAATTTCGATGTATTTGCCGCTATTCTCCTTGATCGGAAAATTGGCCGGCGGATCGAAGTAGACAATTTTACAAAGCATCGAACGCGGATCACGCGTTTGATGCAGTCCTTAAAAGACCGATTTCTCAGGAGATCGGTCTTTTTTTGTTTTTATAAACTGTTTACGATATCTTGAGATTTTTTCATTTGTTACAATATGAACACGATTTGAAAAAATTATAAGGGTGTTTGCCAAGAGGATCTTATGAAAAAAGTTGTATTGTTTTTATTTATTGGCGTGGTCACTGTGATCGCATGTTCTTCACCTGCACCGAGCGGGCTCGCGGAGAACAAAGTTGTTTCAACATCCGGACTCAACACAAAGGAAACCAAATTTAAGGTCGAAACCGTCGCTTCGGGCCTTGAGGTTCCCTGGGGATTTGCATTTCTTTCCGAGGGAAATATGCTTTTTACAGAGCGTCCGGGTCGCGTTCGTTTTATTGAAAACGGAAAACTACGAGCCGCTGTAGTTTTTAAGGTTCCGGACGTAGAACCGTCGAGCGAAAGCGGACTGATGGATATTTCACTTCATCCGAATTTCCCGGAGAATAAATACGTCTATTTGGCATATGCGTACAATAGTGACGGCAAACATGTAAAAGTAGTCAGATATACATTTGATGGCGCTGGCTTAAAGGAAGACAAGATCATCATTGATAAGATCCCTGCCGCACCTAATCATGCGGGGACCCGGTCGCGGTTTGGCCCGGACGGAAAGCTCTATGTAACAACAGGCGATTCAACCGACTGGAGTCTCGCACAAAAAACAGATTCACTCGCGGGAAAGACTCTTCGCTTAAATGATGACGGCACTGTTCCCGAAGATAATCCTTTTGTTAGCGATAAAAAATATCGCCCCGAAATTTGGACAATAGGACACCGCAACGCGCAGGGTCTTGCCTGGCAGCCCGGTTCCGGATTGATGTTTCAAACTTCTCACGGACCTAGCTATTTCGAAGGAAAAGGCGGCGGAGGGGACGAAGTAAATTTAGTGGAAAGAGGGAAGAATTACGGCTGGGCAGAAATAAGCCACAACGAAAAGAAGGAAGGAATGGAATCACCGCTTCTTGAGTATTCACCGGCTTGCGCACCGGCGAGCGCAATGTTCTATAACGGCGACAAGTTTCCGGGCTTTAAAGGGAACTTCTTTTTTGGGTGCTTGCGCGGAACGAGAATAATTCGCGTTAAGTTAGACGGGCGAAAGGTGGTCGGACAGGAGAATCTGTTTGAGGGAAATTTCGGAAGAATTCGCGAAATGGCAGAAGGCCCTGATGGCTTCATCTACTTTTCAACTTCAAACCGCGACGGCCGCGGTCGCCCGGCGGATACCGACGACCGGATCTTACGACTTATTCCGGCAGAATGATCATCGATCGGGCCTGCAATTCTTTGTTTTTCGTAATATAGAACTTTTTTAATTAAAACCGCGTAGAAACAACGCGGTTTACTTGTGTCCGCTTTTTGGCATCACATCTTTCGACAAAATAATACTGCAATAGAAATTTAGGAGCTGTTAAATGAAATTTCGTTCAATAAATATGTGGAAAAAATCACTTGCCTTTATAATGCTCGCCGGGCTGCTGAGTATGCAAGGGGTCGCGCAAATGGCGGCTACAGGAAAACATGTATCTTCCGTAAATTCGACCTCTCTCTCAAAAGCAGAGGAAGAGCTGGTAAAAAATATCCGGCTTGATTCCGTAAAGAAATATACAAATGCACTTGCGGCCGATGAGATGGAAGGTCGCGGAACTATGCAGCCGGGCGGCGATAAAGCTGCAAATTGGATCGCTGATCGGTTTAAGGAAATCGGTTTGAAACCCCTCGGTACGGATAATTCCTACCTTCAGCCGATCGGTTTTACTCAAACCGCATTTACCGAAGAGACAAAATTTCAGGTCGGAGAAGACATCTTCAAAATGGGGACAGATTACGGGTTTGTTCCGCTTCCGTTTAAGAAAACGGACAGCAGTGTAGAAGCCGATATGATATTTGTCGGCTATGGTCTTCATTTATTGGACGTGAAAGCAAATCCTAACGCACTGGCGGACGTGCGCGGAAAAGCTGTAATGATGATCGATGGCCCTCCGGCAAATATTTCTAAGGAAAAGTGGGAA
>JBGTEI010000503.1:0-4174 GCA_041747875.1 Pyrinomonadaceae bacterium
GAAAATCCGGTACTTCACGTATAAGTTTTTTTAGATGATCCATAAATTTATATCAGATCCTAGGCAAAACAATTTCCGCGCAAGATCTAAAGTATGTCTATTTTTCTACAATAAATAATGTAAATGTGCCGGATGGATCGATTACTATCTCTTCCACCATTTCCACCCTTGCGTAATAAGGTCCCGTAGACAATTCCTCGTGAAACGCCTTGACCGATTCTTCTTCGCCTTCTGCCAGAGTCTCAACACGCCCGTCTTTCAGATTTCTTACGTAACCCAATACCTGGTGCTTTGCGGCTGCACGCTGGGCAAAAAACCGATATCCAACACCCTGAACCAATCCGCTGACAAAAAATTTCCGGGCTATATTCATTCACTGTCTTTCAGTCACACTCTAAAACTTTGATCGTTATTCAAAATACAGACGGGATCGATTTGAGCCGTTAGCCCAGCGAATCCAGACAATCACTTAAACTCCTAAGCCTGCATGTATATATCGGCATCCCGCGCAGCGTAAGCTTGCTCGCCGGAGTTTGACGAAGTTCTTCTGCAAGAGCAAGAAAGTCTCGCGGTTCGTCTGTTTCAAAACTAATAATATATTCCTGTTCGCTAAAACCGAAGGCGTGCGTCATGTGGATCTTTATGTTTTCAAATTTCTTCCCAACCATGAAATTTTCTTTTATCAATCCTTCCCGCTCTTTGTCGGTTTTGGCGTACCAATCCCGATGCTTCGCACACGGGTAAAGGAAATGATATCGCTTTTCACCGGCAACGATACGAAAACGATCGTCTTGGTTTTCATTTGCACTGGGATTTACAAACATCATCTTTCCCGTCACCGAAAGATAATTGTCGACCGTTTCAAGATAACTTCCCAAATTCGTCCGGTATAACTTCGCGGTCATATCCTGGATCGAATCGAGTGATTTCCCGACCCGCCAAAACATCATGTCCGCTTTTGAATCAAAACCGATCAATGAATACGAAAAAAGAAGCAGCTCTTCGTTAAACTCATCAAAAACGTTCTGAAACTCAGACTTGTAGAACTTTTTTGTCTCAGGATCGAGTTTTCTCCACTCAGGATTGACACGAAAAAACATAAAATTCACAAACTGTTTCTCGATCACGGGAAATGTCTCTGCGTTGTCGCCGCCCGGAACAAGTCTAAGTCCGCTAGCTTCTATATCTTCATTTTCGAGGTCAATTGAGTTCATTATTGGCTTTGTAATTCGGAATTGGAACCTAGTATGACGGTGATGTTTTTATAAACAAAGACTAGTGTTTCGGGCTTATTGTGCCAAGTTTTTTCGCCAATGTCCAAAGCAGAACCCAACTGAATTCGGGAAAAACAAATGTTCGCCGGCATCAATAAAAATACACTGAACTGAAGCCGCACAAACTGCCGAAAATATGTTTGCGCTCGCTTGCTAAATGCAATATCCTAAAAAAGCGTCGCAAATTTGTATCCAATGAACAAATCATTTATCCCATTATTTCTACTTCTCGTGCTCACTCTTTCGGCACGTGCGCAGCAGCGCCCGCTAATCACAGAAGATATCGATACGACCCCGCCGGGAACAATAAACATTGCGGTCGGAACGGATTTTATACAGAATGCAAAATTTCCGTTATCGGGCTTGCGAGGTGATTTGACGCGCGTTGGCGATATTCGTATCCGAACCGGGTATTCTTCAAACGTCGAAGTTCAGATCGAAGGTGTCGTGCAAAATTTTCTTGCGATAAATTCGCAATCAGCAAATCCTGCGATCCCGCTGAATATAGATGGAAATTCGACAAATGATTTTGGCGACATTTTGACTTCGGTAAAGATCCGTTTAAGAAATGAGACTCAGAATCTGCCGGCATTTGGTTTTAAGTTTGGATTTCAAATGCCAAACAATAACGAAAGACGCGGCATCGGGACCAACCAGATAAGCGTATTCACAAAATTTATCGCTCAAAAAACATTTGGTAAAACTCCGGGAAAAGATCCGAAACTAAAAGTATTTGGAAACATCGGTCTCGGTATCATGACCGCTCCGCTTGAACAGTTTTCTCAAAATGACCTTTTGCTTTTCGGATTCGCGGGGATATATCGCGTGACAGACAGCATTAACATCGCAAGTGAGGTAAATGGTCAGATCAGCACTCAAAATGGTCCTGCGCCGCTTGGCACCGAGAGTCAGGGACAATTTAGGATCGGAACGCAAATTAAGGCTTCAAATCTACGTTTTGATACTGCGGCGATATTTGGTTTGAACAAATTTAGCCCGCGAACAGGGGTGACCTTCGGGATAACTTATCAATCACCTGTGATTTTCAATCCCGCTCAATAACAGCAGTCCCCCGACGAAGATCTTCTGGGAAATTGGTAAATTGAAATCATCTATCAAAATTTATTCCGATCGGAGAATGCCCTTTTCCGATATTCGGCGCGAATCTTATAGCTTCCGTTACAAATGACTTCGCGATCCTCACGGAAGCTGAAAGACCTTCGCCTAACGCTAAGTTTGCAGTGATCGCGGCAGCGAGCGTGCAACCCGTCCCGTGAGTTGCATTCGTTGCGATAAATTCACTTTCGAGTGCCGTGCGCTCGCCATCGATAAATAAAAAGTCGGTCGCCTTATTACCGGTTGCGAAATGTCCGCCTTTTATCAAAACACTAACAGCGCCCATTGATCTAATAATTTCTGCAGCCCGATCAATATCTGTTTCCGTTTTGATCGTAATTCCAGAAATTCGTTCCGCCTCCGGTATGTTTGGCGTGACAACCGCCGCCACGGGAAAGAGTTTTTTTATAAGAATTTTGAGCGCGTTGTCGCTTATCAAATCGTAACCCGAAGTAGAGCGGACAACCGGATCGACTACCACATTTTGCAGTTTATTTTCGGCAATAATAGAAGCCGTTTCGTCTATTACTTCGCCGGTCGGAAGCATCCCCGTTTTTAATGCCGATATTATGTAATCATCGACAATTGGTTCGACCTGTGACCGAACGCAGGCCGCCGTTTGGTGTTCTGCGCCGAATACTCCCTGTGTGTTTTGAAAAGTAATTGAGCTGATCGCCGATGCTGCGAAACAACCAAATGCTGTAAAAGTTTTTATGTCCGCAATGATTCCCGCGCCGCCTGATGGGTCAAGCCCCGCAATCGTAAGACAGACCGGAGTTTCGTTTTTATCCATATCGTCTACCTCATGCAAAGTTTTCGAAGGTTCTCTTCGTCGTTCAAAAATCCGATCGACGCAAACCCGCTCGCACCGTGCTTCAAAGTTAATTCGAAATTCTCGTTGTTGATTCCGCCGAGCGCAATTATTGGAAAGGGCTTTAGTGATTTACAGACCGCGTTTAACTCGCGCAGTCCTTTTGGTTTTCCAATTATAGGTTTTGAGATCGTTTCAAATACCGGACCATAAACTGCAAAATTTGCACCATTCTCTTTAGCGGATTTCGCTTCTTCAAGTGAGTGGGTCGAAACCACAATGATAAAGTCTCGCGGCAGTAATTGCTTTACGATTTTTACTGGCAGAGATTTGGAACTTAGGTGAACACCATCAGCTTTAGCGGCAATCGCAATATCGATACGATCGTTTATCAGCAGCCGGGTTTTCAATCCGCTGGTTATCTGGCAAGCTTTAGCAGCAAGTTCATACACGAATTTCGCGGATAAATTTTTCTCTCTGATCTGAATCAGATCAATTCTGTTTTCCGTAGCAATGCGAATTATTTGAAGGGTTTTTTGAGATTCGGAAGCAAAATTCGCTTCAGTTAGATTTCCATTGGTGATCAAATAGATCAAAGGCTTCTCTATAAACATCGGGCAAAACCAAGAACAGCTAGTTAGCTATCAACCTTCTCAAGCATTTCGACACTCTTTTTGAAGTTTGCGATCTCCCAGAATGCGATCACCAGATTAAAAACTCCCAGGCCCGTTATAGCCCCCCGCAGCCACGCCGACCCGATCGTCGCCTTCAGGATAGGCAGCCCCGTCTTCTCAACCGCAAGCGCAAGCAAATAATTGTCACCCCATTCTCCAAAACCCAGATTTACCCAGGGGATCAAGATCAATAAAATGCCCTGCATCAAGCAAACAAGCGCAAAAAGTACTACTGTAACCTTAGAGATCATGTTTGCGATTATAACGCGAACTTCTCACGATCCAAACCTTTAAGCAAT
>JBGTEI010000504.1:0-4109 GCA_041747875.1 Pyrinomonadaceae bacterium
GAAGACTGAACAAAGTTTGATATTGGAAGCGAGGCTCAATAACATATATTCTAAACATTCTTTATAACTCAACCGGAAGCGTAAAAGTTTTGAGAAATTTGCGTTAATTGATTCTGGCGCAAGACTTATGCTTGACCGGAGCTTATTAGTACCTTTCTAAAGTCGAACGGCAATCGATCATAAAAACATAAGAAAAATCAAAATCTGTTTTTTTGGCGCTGATAAATGTTACGCTGATGCTACTTAAAGCATTAAATATGCAGCAGGCTCTAAAATCGCTATGGCAGAAAACCAAGGCAGTTTGCAGGAACAGGTTGACGAGCAATCGAAGCCGGAACGCAAAAAATTCGGGACGTTTGCGGGTGTTTTTACGCCTACGCTTCTAACGGTTTTGGGTGTGATAATGTATCTGCGGGCAGGTTGGGTAGTTGGCAATGCCGGATTGCTCGGGGCTTGGTTGATAATTGTTCTAGCGTTTTTGATCACGGCTTGCACCGGCCTTTCGATGTCTTCGATCACAACAAACATCAGGATCGGTGCGGGGGGTGCTTATTCGATCATCGCACAATCTCTCGGAATCGAAGTCGGTGGTTCGTTGGGAATTCCGCTCTATGTTTCGCAAGCCCTTGCCGTAACGATGTATATCTTCGGTTTCCGCGAGGGGTGGGTTTATCTGTTTCCAAGTCATCCCCCGCTTGCCGTTGACATTGCTACATTTCTGATTCTTTTCTGCATCGCCTATATCAGCACGAGTTTTGCGTTTCGTATCCAATACGTGATCATGGCGATCATTGCCGCTTCGCTGATTTCAATTTTCGTAACATTTTTTACCGCTACCGAATTGCAGCCCGTAACCTGGTGGGGAGCTTTTCCCGGAGCACCCGAAACCAATTTTCAAGGTGCAAGTTTCTGGATAGTATTTGCCGTGTTTTTTCCGGCTGCGACGGGGGTTATGGCGGGTGCAAATATGTCCGGCGATTTGGAAAATCCGCGTCGTGCAATTCCCATCGGCACGATGAGTGCAATTGGGATCAGTTTTGTTATTTATATGGTTCTGGCGTATTGGCTGGCAAGAATGGCGACGATGGATGAACTCGCCGGTTCTTATATGATCATGGTCGATCGTGCGTTTTGGGGACCGATCGTTTTAGCAGGATTGTTGGGCGCGACGTTTTCTTCCAGTCTATCTTCACTGATCGGTGCTCCGCGAATCCTGCAGGCACTCGGCGAAAACGATATTTTACCTGGCGGAAAGTGGCTTGCAAAGCTTTCGCCGACCGGCGAACCGCGAAAGGCTATGTGGGTTACCGGTGGAATTGTTCTCGCAGCGTTATTTTTGCGTGATCTTAACGCCGTCGCACCGCTGATCACGATGTTTTTTCTCATTACCTACGCGATGATAAATGTCGTTGTGTTGATCGAACAAAGTCTCGGTTTGATAAGTTTTCGTCCGATCCTGAAAGTGCCGCGAATTGTTCCGCTGATAGGTGCATTGGGTTGTTTTTTTGCCATGTTTATTGTCAACCCGACTTTTAGTTTGATCTCACTTTTTATCGTCATTATCTTCTACGGAATTTTGATTAAACGACAGCTTGCCAATCCGTTTCAAGATGTGCGAAGCGGTCTTTTCGTATCGCTCGCGGAATGGGCGGCAAAAAAAGTTGCGGATCTGCCGACGGCACAAGAGCGTGCGTGGCGACCGAATTTACTGATCCCGGTCGAATATCCCAGCGATATACGTGGGACATTTAATTTTGTCAGAGACATAACGAATCCGAAAGGCTCTGTAAAACTCGTCGGTTTAGCCAGCAAAATAGCAAATAATATTGAGCTTATGGATAATACTCTGCCGAAACTTGCACAGGATTTTCGCGAAGAAGGTATTTATTCATCTGCGACCATTATTGACGCAGATGAATACGGCAAGGGGGTTTTGTCGGCAATGCAATCCTTAAGCGGCGCATTTTTCCGGCCCAATGTGTTGTTCCTTTCCTTGCCTCTACGGCCTGACGAAGAGCGTGAAGCCGAACTCAAAATGATCATCAGCAGAGCCAAAGAGAGTCGCCTTGGGGTGCTTCTTTTTGCCGAACATTCGCGGGCGAGGCTCGGCAGAAGACACAATATTAATATCTGGTCGCGTGATCAAAGTCCGAACTGGCATTTGAGTATGGAACTTGGAAATCTCGATCTGGCGATTTTAGTTTCGTATCAAATAAACCGCGATTGGCACGGCAAAATAAAAATGGTTTCCGCCATCCGCGACGCCGAAAACCTTCGATCGGCGCGTGAATATTTGAAAAATTTAATAACTCTCGCCCGTATTCCCGACGCAGAATCTTTGGTCATACATTCGGAGTTCGAGGAGCTCGTCCAGAACACCCCACAAGCCGACTTAAATGTTTTTGGTCTGCCCGAGGAAATAGATTTTGAATTCGTTCGTCAAATGGTTGAAAAAACCCGATCAACCTGCGTTTTTGTCAGAGATTCGGGCGATGAAAATGCTCTGGCCTAAAATCTTTCAGCAGGCAAATGGCACAAGCCAAACAGATTTACTTTATCTAAAGCTCTCAAGGTCACAATGGTCATGGCGGCGATATGATGAACGGCTTGAAATTTATCGAAAAGGTAAAGTTGTAAGGCTCTTTCGAAGCACACGGGAATTGATAGGAATTTTAGAAGTATATTTTTTTCTGTGAATTCTTGCCGGCTGTCTACATTCAAGCGTCAGGGAAATGAGCATATTGCGGTTCTGAACGAAGTGTCCGTGAAAAAGTTTTGCTGCATGAAATTGATACTCGGTAAAAACGGGAATTTCCTTGAAAAACGATGAATTGCAAATGTTTTGCTCGTATAAAAACATAAGGGATATTGTCGGGCTTCATAGTTGCAACTTATCAATCCACATAAAGAAAGAGGCTGTCTACAATAGAGTATCTTTCTAAACAGCCTCTTGTGCCCTATCGCGGCATTATTGATTAAATACATCTACTCAAAATCATGACCGCGATTTGATAGAACCTATCAACGATCCCATTAAACCTTCGATCTCTTGCAAAGTGGATCGATCCGCGATTCCGCCGTCTACGTTTAACTTGCCCTTCGCTGCCTTGATTATCAATTTTGAATGCTTACCCACATTTGCTCCTATCGTCTTCAAAATCAGATCAAGCGATTCAAATGCTTTTTCACCGGAAGCCGCGGCGATCACGAAAGCGGTTGGTTTATTCGAAAAGACGGTCGTCGAAACCGTCCACTCGAGCAAATTTTTCATCGCGCCGGGTAAGCTGTATACGTATTCAGGAGTCGAAATTAGAATGCCGTCCGCTCCTTCGATCTGCTCTCGTATGTTTTTGACCTTTTCCGGAGGATCTTCATTATCAAGATCAGAATTGAAATGCGGAAGTTCATCGATTGTTGTAAAAATCTCGAAATTCAAATCGCTGTCGTATAGCTTCGCGATCGCCCTCAAGATCAATTCATTGGTCGAATTTACCTTCGTGCTGCCTGAAATAGCTAAAATGTTAAGCTTTCGCATCTTTCCCTACCTTCTGCGGATGTGTGAACATAACGATCGCGAAGGCGAAGGCAAAGAGTGCGTAAATTATAGCGGCGATCCAAATAACCAAGGAATTTTGAGCACCAAATCCGAATTTTATCAGCGCTAAAGCTCCGATCATAAAATGTACAAAATTTCCCATCGCAAGCGGGCGGGCGTAAATGCCGCCAATAAGCACCGCTTTCGCCATCCAGTTCATCATTGCAAAACCTAAATATAAGGCACCGATAATTTGCACAAATAACGCTGAGATCCCGGTAGGATCCGCGCCAAAGTAATTCAATATGCTAGTTGGCACAAACTGGAATAAGACGCCGCAAATTGCCATGAGCAATGCACTTACCACCATCAAAGTTTTTGTATTCATTACTAACCTCTACGTATGATGAGCGCAATAGGTTCAGCACCGCAACGCTCATGATTAGAAACCAATTCAATTCACCGATCTCAAAAATTACCCGGATCGAGTTCAAAAAACTCTTCTTTCCGATTGCGTGATCGGCGCATCATTAATGGAAGCTTCACGCCTTCGCATCAAGCCTTCGTCATCAAA
>JBGTEI010000505.1:0-2726 GCA_041747875.1 Pyrinomonadaceae bacterium
ACAAGCGCCTGCGACTCGACGGCGGTAAATATCTTTTGCATTTCAAACTGACGAACTACCGCCGTTCCAAAAAAAGTAACCGAAGCACCGATTCGCGGAATAACCGCGTCAATCCCCTCCAACTTCTTTCCTTCGTATACGATTATCGGATTTTTCTTCTCGATCTGGAGTACGCATTTTTGATGGTTAACGACAAGCACCTGATGATGGCGCTTTTCGCCCGCTTCGACCAGTCTCTTTGTTGAATAAAGTCGTGGGTTTGCTGATAAAATTGCAATTTTCATATGTAGATAATCTAACTTTTAACTTTGATACGGGGCAACTCGAGGTGGCCATTGATCTCTAATGTTTTTTTAATGTCTTTTTATATAAATGATTCTTAAGTCTTGGGTTAACAACGAAATGATTCCTTGAAAGGAATTTCCTTCCGATCAGGATCGGAAATCGCATGTCACCGCGAAAGGTTAGTGAAAGATTGATATCGTACGTTTCTGTCGCGATCCTGATCTTGGTTTTAATAATATATCTTTCTTCGGAGACGCCGTTTGAACTGCGCACCATCTTCGTTCTGAACTCCCGGAATTGGAAAAGTTTTCCGGTGTATTTTGGGTCCTGCTCATCGAGGAAGATCACTTCGAGTATACCATTCGGATTCTCGCCGATCTTACAGCAATGGATCGCGGACGTATACGCACCCGAATCAATCTTTACGTTGAGTTTTGCAAGTTCGAGTCTTGGAAAATCAGCTTTATCGCTTCTCCCAATAATTGTGGCTCGTTCCGTTAAGTCCATATCCGTCCCAGAAGACGAATATACAATAACTTCGCGAATTTTTCAGAATAAACGAAGTAGAAGTTTATTGATGTCAGCTTTTCCAGCGTGGAAATTTATTCATACCGCAGACATTCTATCGGATCAAGATTTGCAGCTTTTCGTGCCGGTAATACTCCAAAGATCAGTCCAACTGCGACAGAGACGCCTAACGCCAAAAATATCGACCAGACGGCGATCGAGGCAGGCAGAGCGGGAACTAAAAGCATAACGAGCTGCGCGATCCCAACGGCAATGATCACGCCAAGAACTCCGCCAAAAAATGTCAGGGTCATCGCTTCAAGCAAAAACTGCATTACGATCGCAGATTTTGTAGCGCCGATCGCTTTTCTGATGCCGATTTCCTTGGTTCGTTCAGTCACCGAAACGAGCATGATATTCATCACACCAATTCCGCCGACAAGCAATCCGAGGCAAGAGATCGCGATCGCCGCGAGGCCGATACCGCCGATTATCGAATCAAACTGCTCGATAAACGCATCGGCAGTTTTGATGTCGAAATTATTGGTCTCTCCATATTTTACGCTTCGGCGCTGCCGCAAAACGGATTCTGCATCTTCAAGAGCGGCTTGAACTTTATCGGGCTTCGCCTTTATGACGTGCAAAATAAAATCCCTCTGAGGTGCGACCTTTCGTGCAGTCCGCAGAGGCATCAGAACGCTCCGGTCTTCCTCATTTTCTCCAAAAAACCCGGCTTTGCGTTTTTCGAGAACTCCTATGACCTCCCACATCTGTCCGTTCATTCGGACCATCTTTCCGACGATATCACCTTGTTTTCCCGGAAAGAGCGCATCCGCCGCGTTTACACCGATGACGAGCACATTTCTTCTTTGGTTGTTATCGTTCTCGGTGATAAATCGCCCCTCTCGCAAAACCATGTTCGAAATGATGTCGTAATTTGGGGTCACGCCATTTGTCAAAGCCCAACGATAATTTTTACCTTCGTAGACCAGGTTGTCGTCGAATCCATTGCCAAACGAACCAATCTGGGGTGCGACGCTGGCGATATCATCAATCGCGGAACTCTGGCGCAACATTACTTCAGCATCTTCGATCAACAAAGGTTTACGCGAACGTTCTTCGCGGTTCGGCGGTCCGAATCCGGTCGTTAAGTGAAAGGCATAAATGTTGTTTGTACCGTATTCCTCGATCATCGCGACGATGTTTTGCCTCAGGCCAAGCAGGATCGATGCAACGACGATTGCCGTGATCACACCAACTACAATGCCTAAGATTGTCAGAAATGACCGGAACTTATTCGCCCGGATGCTGTCGAGAGACATTTTTAATACTTCGGATGTCAGTGCGCCTGGTAATTTCATATCTAGTTTTGCGTCAATGCGACGATCGGGTCCAATTTTGAAGCTTTATATGCAGGATAAAGTCCTGCGACTACACCAATAACGGTTGAAACGATCACGGCCAGGAGAATATATGCGATCGTAATCGTCATTGTAATTCCGGCTAAATATGTGATCAGAGTTGTTATTCCAAAAGCGAGGATGAGCCCAAGTACTCCTCCTAAAACACACAGCGACGAAGATTCGATCAGAAACTGAAGAAGAATTTGCTTTCGCGTTGCACCCAAAGCTTTACGAAGACCAACCTCAAAAGTCCGTTCAGTAACCGAAACAAGCATGATGTTCATCACGACAATGCCGCCGACGATCAGAGTGATCAATGTTATTGGAATTACAACCGCGGCGATCGCACCGGTAAACTGATCAATTTGATTGCCGAGGTCCTGCGTATTTACTACTCCGAAAGTGTCTTCCTCACTTCCGATCAAACGGCGCCGGTTTCTGAGATCCGTTCGTGCATCTTCGATCGCATTTACAAGATCTTCACGTTTCTCCGATTTGCCGTGGATCTGAATTCCTCCGCCGCCGCCAAAG
>JBGTEI010000506.1:0-1711 GCA_041747875.1 Pyrinomonadaceae bacterium
TGCTGCATCATTGATGAAAAATTCAAATGTAAAAAAAGCATTTGAGTACATAAAAGAGATCGAACCGGAAACTATCGAAGAACAAATAAAACTAACCGAAATTCCTTCTCCAACCTTTCAGGAAGAGAAAAGAGGCTTATATTTTAAAATGCGGTTTGAGGAACTCGGTCTTAAGAATGTTCGCGTCGACGCGGCCGGAAATGTGATCGGCGATCGCATGGGAACCGGCGGAAAAAATGCGCCGACTCTCGTCTTGGCTGCGCATCTCGACACAGTTTTTGAGGAGAATACCGAGCTGGTTACAAAGCGGGAAGGAACGATCATAAAACTTCCGGGGATCAGCGACGACGGACGCGGACTTACACTTCTTTTAGCGATCGCAAAAACACTCGATAAATTTAGTATAAAAACCTTTGGAAATATCTATTTTGTTGCAAATGTTGGCGAAGAAGGTCTTGGAGATCTGAAAGGCGTCCGGCATCTTTTTAATAACGAATTAAAAGGCAAGATCACACACTTTATTTCGATGGACGGAGCGGGTTTGGGAATAACGACCGGAGCAGTAGGTAGTAAACGTTATCGCGTCACATATTCGGGTCCCGGCGGACATTCGTACGGCGCATTCGGCTTGTCAAATCCGATCCATGCCGTCGGTCGCCTGATCGCAAAAATTTCTGAATTTCAAACACCGAATAAGCCAAAAACTACTTTTAATGTAGGAATGATCCGCGGAGGAACGAGCGTAAATTCGATCGCCGCTGAGGCTTCGTTCGACATCGATATGCGGTCTGTAGATCCGGAAGAATTGAGAAAGCTCGACGAGCTATTTAAAAAGACTGCTCAGATCGCGCTTGATGAAGAAAACGCACGCTGGAATGACAAAGGAAAGCTCACGATGGAGATCAAGCTGATCGGGGACAGGCCTACTGGAACCCAATCTCAGGATTCGCCGATCGTAAAGATCGCTATCTCGGCAAATGAATTTATGAAAGTCGAAAACGACTTCGACTTTAGCAGCACTGATTCAAATCTTCCTATAAGCATTGAGATTCCGGCGATCACGATCGATGGCGGCGGTATCGGAAAGGGTTCACATTCGCTTGATGAGCAATGGGATTCAAAGGACAGTCATATCGGCAGCCAGAGGGCGCTTCTCATCACTCTGGGGATCGTAGGGGTTAAGTAAAGTTTTACGCTAATACATCCTATTTTTGAGAAGTTTGCTAATATAGCCTATCCAAATATTAAAAAGGTGGAAAAAATTATGGCTGAGCGAAAGAAGATGAGCTTGACGATGAAGGTGTTGTTGGGTCTGGTTTTAGGCTTGATCACGGGCGTGATCATCAACACGTTTTTTGGCGAAAACGAGATAATAAAAACGTGGCTGGTTGGCGGTGCCTTCAATATGCTGGGATCGATGTTTATCAACGCGCTAAAAATGCTCGTTGTTCCTCTCGTTACATTTTCTCTCATTTGCGGTGTTTGCGGTATCGGCGACATCGCCGCCCTCGGACGAATCGGGATCAAGTCATTTTTCTTGTACGTGTTGACGACGGTGATCGCGATCTCAACCGCGATAATCCTCGCAACCATTATTGGTCCGGGACAAGGCTTTGTAATGGAAGGGGTCGAGGTAGCTAAGGTTGCCGCTTCGGAAGCTCCGCCGGTAACCAAGATATTTATCGACATTATACCCGGAAATCCGATAAAG
>JBGTEI010000507.1:0-3115 GCA_041747875.1 Pyrinomonadaceae bacterium
AAAAAAGGGACGACCTTCGTCTTTGGCGAGAGCGGAAAATGGAACCGGCTTGGGGCGTATATTGTCCATGTCGCATTGTTGACACTTTTTCTCGGACATTTTGTCGCATTGCGGACCGGATTTGATGCAGATATAAGTCTGTTTCCAGGTCAAACAACCAACCAGATCGAACTTATCGAATTTAATCTGGACCAAAAGAATCGATTTGCGGTTGATCTGCCTTTTACCATCAATTGCACCGACATTCAGCAAAAACTGATCGATCCGAATGGTTCGATCGAAACATTCAACACACTCGATTGGCGTACGCAGATCAAGATCGATGACCCGCAATACGGTGAGACGATTGCAGACGTAAGTCTAAACAAACCTTTTAGTTATCGCGGTTATCGAATGTTTCAGGCGCAAACTATCCCGGTAGGAAATGCCCGTACGATGAAGATCGAATTAACTCCCGAAAGCGAGGGATCAAAACCATTTGAAATAGAATTAAAGCGAAATGGAAGTACGACATTGAAGGACGGAACAGTGGTCGCGTACGAATCATTTTTACCGGATTTCACTTTTAATCAGAAAGGCGAACCCGATACAAAATCCGGAGAATACAATAATCCCGTTGCCGTACTTCAAGTAACTCCGGGAAATGGAGAAAAAACCCGTGTGTTCGCTTTTGCAGGCAAAATGGCGGAAAATATCCCGGTCGGAGCACCAAAGCTGGGATATAAATGGCGATTGAAGGAATTTGAAAAAACGCCTCTTGCCCATGTGCTTTCAATAAAATACGATCCGTTTAACGCAGCGTTTATCGCTTGGTATGTTGGCGGGGTTGGATTAATGGGAGCGTTGGTGTTTGTATTTTTTGTTTCGCATCGCCGCGTATGGGCGCGTATCGAACGCAATGAAAGCACGGATAAAATTGAAATTGTGCTCGGCGGAAATACAAACCGGAACCATTTGAATTTTGAAGAGAAGTTCGGAAAGATCGTTGAGACAGTTCGGACTAAACAAACCTAAGAATGTCGCGGTCTTTATAGTTACTACGTGAGGAAATATGTCGCAAGTTATTACAGCAGAAGAAATTAATGGCGTAAGTTTGAGCGCGGGTTGGACAAAATATGTCCCGGTTATATTTGCGGTTGTCGGATCCGTAATAATGCTTTTTGCTCGTCTTGAGATCGGACCCGGATTTATTTCAGATGAAGCTCTAATGATGCTTGCCCTTGCCAGTTACTTGCTCGCGGCGCTGTTTCAGCTTACAAATCTCTACGCGCCGTCGGGAATGGCAAATAAGATCGGTCTCTTAACGGCAACTTTGGGAGTGTTTTTTAATCTTTCGAGTTGGCTCGTTCGCTGGGTAGCAGCTTACGACCGCGAAATTGCAATGCTGCGGGACGCCGGAAACCCAGAAACACCCTGGATGTTTCGCTACATTCCATTTGCCAATCTTTATGACCTCAGTCTTGCATTTGCGTTTGGGGCGGGTTTTTTCACACTCGTTTACGCGAACCGAAAGAATTTTCAGGTGCTTTCGGCATTTACGCTTCCGCTCGCCGCATTGATCCTGGTTTTGGCAAGATTTATCGGCGGAGAATTTATCGATCTGCCACCCGTTCTCGATTCATATTGGAGACCGATCCACGTTGGAGTGGCATCATTGAGCTACGGGGTGACGCTCGTATGTTTTGCAATTGCAGTTATTTACCTTCTAAAAGATAAAGTAAAACCTGAAGCAATGGCGATCTGGGCGAGTATTTTTACGCTTGGAGTGATCGGTACGGTTAGTAATTTTTCAATATTCACACAGTTTGTATACAGGGTCGGAATGTTCATCCCAAATCCCGAAGGCGGAAAGCCCTTTTCAGCTTTCTTTAGATTCGAGCTGCCGTATGTAGGTCTTTTTCTTCTTGCTTCGAGCTTGCTGCTGGTTGGGACGATTGCCGCGTTTCTGATTTATATTTATCAAAATAATGAAACGGCAAAACCTGTCGGCCATATTTTGTTAAAACTTTCGCTGGTCACACAGATTGTGGCGGTTGTGTTTCTTGTTTCGGGTGTTAACTCGACCGCGGATGTTCCTCAAAAGCTTCAAGACCAACTGACGGCGGATTCTTCACAATATGCGCTTGTCGGGAAGGAAATAATTTCGAGACAAAATCTTCCGGCTCAACAATTCGCGGCTGTTTCGCAAGCCGAATTCGAGCAAACGGGACAACAATTCCTAAAGACCAACAGCGACAAAATTTTCTTAGACATCGGGACAAACCCGGTAGAACTCGCCGGATTAATTACAGCGCTTGCGGGAACCTTTTTTGTCATCCTCTTTGCTTTTCGTACCGAAAAATTGCGCGAACGCCTTCCCTCTTTGGAATCACTCGATAATTTAATGTATAAGACCGCATGTCTGGCCTTTGCGGGACTTGCGATGCTTTTGATCACGGGAGCGATTTGGGCAAATGAATCCTGGGGCAGGCCCTGGGGGTTCGATTCAAAAGAAACAGGAGCGCTGATCGCCTGGCTGACTTACGCTGCATTTTTGCATACGAGAATTTCGCGCGGCTGGTCCGGCAGAAGTTCGGCATATTTCGCGATCGTTGGATTCTTATTAGTTATTTTCACTTATCTAGGCGTCAGTTATTTACTTCCGGGACTTCATAGTTACGCGTAAAAAGAGTTATGAACAAAAGCGGTTTCACGTACGGAGTTGTTGGAATTGTCATTGGTCTGACCGTTGGTTTTTTTGGCGCGAATTATCTTAACCGAAATACAAATACAGGATTGCCGGAAACATCGGTTAGACCGGACGTTCCGGTTAATATGAACCAGCAAAGAACTGTCGCTTCTGGGGGTCAGTTTGCCGATGTTCAGAAAGTGATCGACCGCGCGAAAAGTGAACCGGACAATTATGAAGCACAGATCGAAGCCGGCACTATGTTTTCAAAAATACAGAGGTTTGATGAAGCAATTCCGTATTATGAAGCTGCCCATGAATTAAAACCGGATGATATGAAGGCGAATATTGTTTTAGGAAATGGTTACTTTGACGCAAAGCAATATGAAAAGGCGGAAACTTATTACGCAAAGGCGCTTGAGATCGATCCGAAAAACGTAAGCGTTA
>JBGTEI010000508.1:0-2832 GCA_041747875.1 Pyrinomonadaceae bacterium
TGAGAACTCCGACAATCAGGCTAATTTGGGAAATAGAAAAGTAAATCCAAACGGCCGGAATGCCGTTACCTGGCAAGATCCGCGGGCACTGATCGGAAAAACGATCAAAGGTCGATATAAGCTGATCGAGAAGCTTGATCAGGATCAAACAAGCCTTGCTTATTTAGCTGAAGATCAGCTGATTAAAGCCAAACGGGTTGTTGTAAGGATATTGATGAGCGAACTGTCGAAAGATGCTTTTCAAAATAAGATCTTTTCCGACGAAAGAATTTCGCTATCTCACGTCAATCATCCGAATGTCGTTCGAGCTATAGATTCGGGCGAACTTCCAGAAGGAAAACCGTTTATTGTTACAGATGTGATCGAAGGCGAATCGGTAAATGACATTTTAAATCGATCCGGCCAATTTAATCCTTTACGGGTTGCGAGGATCGTTCGTCAGGCATCATTCGCGCTCAGCGAAGTTCATCAAAGCGGAATTCTCCATCGAAATCTAAAACCCGAACACCTGCTTTTGATTGTTTCCGAGGCGGGAACAGAACAGGTCAAGGTTACAAATTTTTCGGCTTCTGATG
Organism: Pyrinomonadaceae bacterium; assembly: GCA_041747875.1. Lineage (GTDB taxonomy): Bacteria > Acidobacteriota > Blastocatellia > Pyrinomonadales > Pyrinomonadaceae > Aridibacter. Next base: position 576 of record JBGTEI010000508.1, read on the forward strand.
GAAAACCGAGAATTGATAATCTGGCGTATAAATCGCCGGAACAACTCGGCGGACAGCTTCCGACGTTTGCAAGCGATAGTTATTCGCTCGCGGCGATCAGTTTCCAAATGCTGACCGGGCAGGTTCCGTTTACCGAAACCACGGAAAGAACGCTGCTTAAAGCTCAAAGAATGGGATTGAGACTAAACGCAAGCGATCTCGGTTCGAAGATTCCGGACGTAGTTGATCATATCTTTGAAAAAGCACTTGCATACAATCCGGCGGATCGATATCCCAAAGCAAGAGATTTTGGCGAGGCGCTGTTTAACGCATTGACTACTGTATTTCCCGCAGCAGACGCTCCCGACGACGAGGTAGTTGAGGCTGAACCTATCGAACTAAAGGTTGAAGATGAGGGGCTTGAAACGGAAAAGGGCCCGTCGCTCGATAAAGAAGCCGCGTTTGAATCAAGTAATACTTCGTCAGATATTCATTTTTCGTCGTCAAATAAAGTAACTTTGGAAGATGAAACTGAAGCGAGAACTGAAGAAACAAAGGTTCATCCTGAGCAGTCCGGGGAACTTTGGAAAAACCGTTCACCGGAAGGATTGATAGAACGCGGTTGGTTGTCGACTCTTCTTTCGGTCTTTGGTGTATTGGTCCTTGTCGGTGCCGCGATCTGGTTGTTCGTCTACTTTTATAACCGCAGCGACCAGTCCGTAGATGTAAATCAGCAACCCGAACCGGAATTAGTCGGTGCAAAGAAGCCGACCATCCAGACAATGAAAGACGCTCCGGCCGGAAAAGAAGACATTGAAATTCCACCGCCCGCCCGGGAGATATCACAGCCGCCAAATACGCTGTTCTTTGAAAACACAAAGCAGAATTTGAATGCGAAATTGGTAAAGAATTTTAGAGGATTCTCGCTTTTTTATCCGAATACCTGGGAAAAGAATAGTTCTGATACCACGTTTCTGGATATTTCAAAAAAGGCAAAAAACGACCTGCCGAAGGAACAAATGCTGATTACTCACTACGACAGCAAAGGAACCTATCAGTTGGACAAGGATAATTTCACTTCTTTGGCAGAAAGTTCAAACAAGGATTTGGAAAAACTTCTTTCGGAATATACTGTTGCTTCGCAAGGAAAGATCTCGATCAATAATGGTTGGCAGGCGTATGAGGTCAAATTTAAGGCGAAGGGTAAGACCAGAGCCGGCAAAGAATTTGAGGTATGGGGCCGGAGGATTTGGATTCCGGCTGCGCGTATCGGTGTAAAGGATGGTTTTGTCATTACGATGCTCGCTACGTCTCTGTCCGAAAGAGTTGAAAGTCTCGATGACGTAGGCGTAAAAGGAGATCTTGGAGACATTCTCGAAACCTTTGAACCGGCACGCTAATATAACTAACAAACAGCAATTAATGAAAATTTAAGCGTAAGCGGATACATTCGTTTACGCTTTTTCTTTTTTGTTTGATAAACTAGCAACGATTTTCACAAACTTATAAAAGCTTATCTATCAAAAGATCTCGACAAAGATTTAAACATTCCACAATGAAAATTGTCTTAGTAGAATCAGGAGTCGGAGAGACCGCATCGTCAGAAAGAACATTTGAGCAGGCGACCGTGCGTATCGGGCGCGATGGATCGAATTGTGACATTGTTTTTGACAACCAAAATTACAGAATGGTTTCACGTCATCATGCCGAGCTGCGGTGGCAGAATTCGGCGTGGATACTGCATGATCAAAATTCAAGTTTTGGCACTTTTGTAAACGGAACTCGAATTTCAGCACCGACAAGAATATCGATCGGAAGTTCGATCCAATTTGGCGCAAATGGTCCGGTAGTTCATGTGATCTGGATCGAGGGAACGGAAGCGGAGCAAAGCGATCAATTCGCAGTTTCGACGCCTCCGCGTTCGCCCGCAAAGACGCCTCCTCCTGCACCACCTCAAGCTAAAGTTGAACCCGCCGCGCCGCCCAAACCAAGGAACCGCCCTTCCGCCAGACTCGAACTGATCGGGATGCACAGTGGTGCACCGGTTGAGATCTCAAAAGACAGTTTCTGGCTTGGACGCGATCCAAAGGGCGATATTGTGATCGAAAGTTCGGCGGCGATGGTTTCGCGGGCGCATGCCGAAATTCGCTATCAAAATAATGATTTCGTCGTAGTAGACAATAATAGTTTTAACGGAACGCTGGTAAACGAACGCAGAATATCCTCGGAAACGCCGTTGTACGACAATGACCGGATCCAACTCGGGCGCGGCGGACCC
>JBGTEI010000509.1:0-2752 GCA_041747875.1 Pyrinomonadaceae bacterium
TATTGTCGTACCGGCCGGCGCGGAGCACAATCTCATCAATTTATCAGATATCGAAGACTTAAGACTCTACACCCTCTATTCGCCACCGAACCACAAGGACGGGGTTATCAGAGAGACGAAACTCGATGCGCTAGATCGACCCGAAAAATATGATGGCGTGACTACTGAAACATATTCGGGCGAACGTCCGGAATCCAAACACATCGTTGGTAACCGAATCGATAAGATCGAAGTAAAGGTTTCCGGGAAAATTCGCAAGCCAAAGCTAAACCGACGTGAGAAAAAAATGTTGAAATTGATCAAGAAAATCTCGAAGCAGCAAAAGAATATGGACAACCTAAATAATAAAATGTCAAAGCTCCATCTGGTCAAATGATCTTGTGATTTCGGGAAATTTATCTATGTGAGTTTGAAAACTTATAATAGTTTAAGCAATAAGAAAATTCAGCAGATGGGGGTTAGCCACCGTTTGCAAAGAGCTGATCGATTCTCTCCTTGTCGGTCGGCTCAATTTTTGCCAGGGACATGTTTTCTTCGACGTGGTTTACGGAAGACATTCCGACCAATGCGGTTGTCACACCCGGGGTTGAACGAACAAACTGGAGGCTTGTCTGCGCATCGGTCGTTAAGCTATCGAGTGTTTCCCGAATATGGATCGGCACTCCTGCGGTGAGTTTTCCCTGCAAAATTGATTGACTGATAATGACAGACAATCCGAGATCATTCGCCGCCTGGATTGCGGAAACGGCTTTTCCGTTTGCCGATTGATTTGGCAAAACGTGCGCCTCAAGCATTCCGAGATTGTACGGCAGTTGAATAAACTTAAATCCGTGCTCGCTTCCGCCTACCTGTTTTGCGATCTGGACAAACCGCTCGAGCGAATGATAATCCTGTTCATCGGGCCGCGCACGAAATCCCCGCCAGCTTGCGATCCCGTAAAACTTAATTTTCCCCTGCTTTCGGTTTTCTTCAAGTCTTTCGAAAGCTTTGGCGATCATCGCTTCAAAAACCGGCCGCTCAACGCCGGCGCGAAGCTGCGTTTCGGGATTGTGGATATAAAAAAGATCGAGTCCATCGATATCCATATTTGAAAGCGATTGATCGATCTGAACCTGAAGGTAATCCGGCGTCATACAATGACTTCCGGCTACAAGATCTTCCAATTTGGCAACCCCGGTTTTTACAAACGTTTCCTCAAAATATTTCTCTGCATTGCTCGCCGGTTCGTTATTAAAAGGCAAAAACCCGCCTTTCGTCGCGATGAATAATTCGCTCCGGTCAAACGTCCCTGCCAGCTTCTTGAGCGCATTTCCGATGTTTCGCTCGCTTCTCTGAAAACGATAATTTGAAGCCGTATCGATCACATTCCCAGCCGATTCGACATATTTGATGACCGAGTTTTCATACTTGTCGTCAGTTTCAGAATCCCAATTCCCCAAATATGTGCCGATACCGATCGATGACAGGGTGAGACCCTGCGCGGCACGAAAATGACCGTCTGCGATATCCGAAAAATGATTGATAAAATCGTTTGTGCCTTTTGCTGTTGCAAAACTCATATTATTAAAATTAAAAAAAATGTTAGTTCGGGACAGATCTTAACTGATAACTGATAAATCAAAGTTTCTATCTTTAATATATCAGTTATTTCGAAGATAAAACCGTGATCAGACCAAGCCCTCAATGATCTTCACGATTCCCGCCAAACCCGCGGAATCAGTTTCGCTAAAGTCATCGAGCTTATCGCTGTCGACATCGAGCACCCCAAATACCTCACCGTCCTGACCAAAGATCGGTAAAACGATCTCCGACCTCGAACGGGAACTGCACGCAATATGTCCGGGAAATTCATCGACGATTGGAACTATAACGGTATTCTTTGTTGTATAAGAATGTCCGCACACGCCCTTATCAAAATCTATTCGCGTACAGGCAAGCGGCCCCTGAAATGGGCCCAAAACGAGCTGGTTTTCCTTTTTCAAATAAAACCCGACCCAATAAAAACCAAATACTTCCTTCAGAACCGCTGAAATATTTGCAAGATTTGCAACAAGATCAGTTTCGCCTTCGACGAGCGACCGTATTTGCGGAGTAATTTCCGTGTACCTTGATGCCCGGTCGGCGACCTTTGAAAACTCAAGACTTTCAGCCATATCTAGAAAGTGTAAAACGGAATATCGAAAATGGAAAGTTGGCATAGATTCATTTTCGACAAACCATTTTTCAATTTTTTATGCGCAAGTGTTAAGTTTTATCCAATGTCGCAAAAAGAATTGGAAACAGCTGTCAGACTCGCCCGGATCGCCGGCGATGCGATAATGACGATCTTTCATGAGGGCTTTGAGATCGAAGAAAAATCTGAAGGCGAGTATTATTCTGAACCGGTTACGATCGCCGATAAGACTTCAAGCAGAATCATTGTAGAAGGATTGGCCGAAGTTTTTCCGGACGACGCGATCCTTTCCGAAGAAGAGCCCGATGATATTGAAAGACGCCTGTCAAAAGATCGCGTCTGGATAATCGATCCGCTTGACGGCACAAAAGGGTTCACCGAAAAAGCCGGTGATTTTGCGGTTCAGATCGCATTAACAGAAAATGGCGAAGCGATAGTGGGCGTTGTGTTTCAGCCGATAAAAGATGTTTTGTATTATGCGGTTAAAGATGAAGGTGCGTTCCTGATTGAAAACGGCGGGGAGGCGACCAGACTCGAAGTTTCGGAAATTACGGATTTTGATAAAATGACGATCGCCGT
>JBGTEI010000510.1:0-6897 GCA_041747875.1 Pyrinomonadaceae bacterium
ACCAACTGCCGGCAGCAGCGCAAAAATGATGATTCTTATACCGATCGTATAACCCGCAACGGCCTCGCTCCCAAATCCGGCAATCACTACCATCAAACCTACCCAGCTCGCAGTTCCAACAATAAATTGGAGCACCGCAACCCACGAAATACTGAGCAGACGGCGAAATCTTTCGGTATCAAATGTCCAGTGCTCGCGCCGGATCTCAAAGCGTTTCTCGCCCCAAAAAAGTTTGTAGCACGCGTAGATAACGCCAACCCCCCGGCCGATCAGAGTTGCAACCGCGGCGCCCGTCACACCAAGCTCCGGAAAGATCCAGATACCAAAGATCAGCAGCGGATCGAGAATGCAATTCAGAATATTTGAGAGCCATAATACCCGCATCGCAATTGCCGCGTCTCCCGCGCCGCGAAAAATGGCGTTTAGGAGAAATAGAAATACGACGACAATATTTCCGCCAAGCATAAGCTGTGCAAATAGCGAACCTTCGCGCACAACATCGGGTTCGGCACCAAGCAAAGCCAAAAACGTCGGCGCAAAAACGATGCCGATGATACCCATTACAAATGAAGCGGCCAGACCGATATAGATCGCATGCGTTGCCGATTTCGCCGCACCTTCAGGATCTTTCTCACCGATCCGTCTTGATACCGTCGCAGTCGCACCGATGCTGATCCCGATCGCAACTGCATAGATCAACGCCATCATCGATTCGGTTATACCGACGACCGCGATCGCGTTTGCGCCCAATGACGCAACAAAATAGACATCAACCACCGCGAATACGCTTTCCATGATCATTTCAAGGATCATCGGAACTGCCAACAGAAACACGGCAAGACTTACCGAACCCTTCGTAAAATCGCGGTCAGAGCCCTTTATCGCTTCCTTTAATATCGACCAAAATCTATTGTCGTACGTCTCTTCAGACGCACTTTCCTGCGTTTTAGACATATAAAACCCTATAAAAAATTAGAAAAACAGCAGCACGAAGCGTGCAAAGATATGTCCGTTTCAGTTTGAGAAACGCGCAAGCGGACACAAAGGTTGCAGATAGTTAGCGGAATGAGATTCTCATAATGAGAGAAAATATAGCACAGGCGAAAAATATGTAAAACCCAAAACAGAAGTTTTGAAAGTTTGCCGCAGCAGCAGTCGAATATTTACATGCTTATTCGCTTTAGATAGTCAGTGATCTTTCCCGGATCCACATTCCCTGTTATCAACCCGATATAATTATCCGGCCGCAAAAGAACAACAAAGGATTCCGATGTGCCAAATATTTCGGTGATCTGCGGATACATATCGAGACTGTGAAAATCGACGATCGATTCGAATTCCTTTAGTTCGCGGGAATAATCGGGAAGAGCTTTATTACCGTCGAAAAATGCCAGAAGATGAAACTTTGGTTCCTTGAGAATTGCATAAATACTCTCTCCCCTTCTTTCAAAAAACGGCATTCGATCACCGGCTTTTATTTCAAAACTTCCTTCGCTTTCGCTCAATTTCGATTTTCGGTAATTTATACCGATCTGCGATACGAGCGGAAAAATAAAGTTTTGAACCGTTTTTAAGCCGACCGCGAAGTTTGCGATATATGGGAATATATGAATTCTAAAAAACGCGACAAACGGATCATCGCTCGCGCCAAAATCAAATACGCGGTCGGTCGTCTGTAAGAGACGTTTTGCATTCTCGCTTCGTTCTTCGCTGTAAGTTTCGAGCAGCCCCAAACCGCTTTTTCCGCGTATGACAAGCGCAAGTTTCCACGCCAAATTATAGGCGTCCTGTATTCCGGTATTCATTCCCTGAGCGCCGGCCGGCGTGTGAATGTGAGCTGAATCTCCTGCGAGAAAACATCTTCCGCGCGAGAATTTTTCGACACGGCGCGAATGTACGCGATAGACCGAAAACCAATTTACGTTGTAAATATCAAGTTTGAGTTTGGTATCTTCGATTAATTGTTTTTCTATTTCTTCGTAGAGTATCTCGCCTTCGCGTCGTGTTTCATTTTCAGGAAATGTCCCGACTATCCGGAATCGCTTCTCACCCGGAAGCGGGAAGAATGCCGTTATCGTATTTCTTGCCAGACAAACCATCAAAGCGTCGTGCGAGAATACCCAATCGATCTGAACATCCGCAACATAAAAAAGCCTTTCAAAAGTGCTTCCCTCAAATTTCAGATCAAGCGCGTGTCTGACAACGCTGCTTGCGCCATCGCAGCCAACGAGAAATTTGGCGTCGATATTTTCGGACATACCGTCGGCATTTTTAACGACCGCGCTGACGCCGGTGTCCGTTTGCGAAAAACTCTCCAGCTGTGTATTCCACCTGACATCTTTGCCCTCGTCCTTTATCGATTCATAAAGCATATGCTCGTGCATACTTTGCTCGACTATCAACAAAAAAGGATAGGTACTCATCCCTTCCCCGATCTGTGCGAGCTCAACCTTTCCGCGAACTTCGCCGCCCTCAATAAGCAAAGCCTTTTCTGCAAGAGTGCCCATACCGATCAATTTATCTGCAAGATCGATCTGTTCGTATATTTCAAGCGTTCGGGCCTGAACACCGATCGCTTTCGAATAGGGAGTGATCGCGTCTTTCTTATCGACGATCTCAAAATCGATCCCGTATCTTTGTAGCTGCCGCGCCAAAGCTAACCCGGTCGGACCCGCACCGACGATCATGACATCTGTTTTCATAGCTAGAGTCTAATCTTTTTTGCTGCGCGTTCCAAAAAAACTTACGGCCAGATAAATTGATATTAGTGCCTGAAGAGTGTTAAATTCCTACTACAAATCCAAACAACTCAAGACCGCATAAATTATGATCAAATTTGTATTAGTTGTCCTTACTGCCTTTATTCTAATGCCTTCCGTCTTTCCGCAGGAAAAAACCGAATCCGCCAAAATGAAAACCGTGGGAGATATCACGGAAAAGCTGCGAAAGTTCGACGGGCTTATTCCGCATTATTACGACGATGAGAAAGACAAAATGTTTATCGAGATCGAGCGGATGAACGAGGAATTTTTGTATCAGGTTTCGCTTCCGACCGGCGTCGGGTCAAACCCGATCGGCCTCGACCGCGGACAGCTCGGGAGTACGAAGATCGTATATTTTGAACGCGTTGGCGATAAGATCATGATGGTTCAGCCAAATTATGATTATCGTGCGCTTAGTGAAAACGCCGCGGAAAAACGCGCCGTTGAAGAGTCGTTTGCAAAATCTGTGATCTGGGGCTTCAAGGTCGTTGCGAAAGACAATGGTAAATATCTTGTCGACGCAACAGACTTTTTTCTTCGGGATGCACACGGCGTTTCGACGCGGCTCGCGCAGATGAAGCAAGGCAATTTTTCGTTCGATCCCTCGAGAAGCGCATTTTACATGCCGCATACAAAAGGCTTTCCAAAAAATATGGAAATCGAGGCGACAATAACATTGACGTCAAAAAGCGATACCGGAAGGTTGATAAATCAAACCGCTCCGAGCGGCGATTCGGTTACTGTAAGACAGCGCCATTCATTTGTTGAATTACCCGACAATAAATACAAGCCGCGCGAATTTGACCCGCGGATCGGTGCATATGCTATCAGTTTTTATGATTACGCCACCGATATCGGCGAAGATCTTGAAAAGCGATGGATCGTCCGGCACCGGCTTAACAAGAAAAACGCAGCTGAAAAGATCGGCGAAGCGGGGGAACCAATAGTCTATTACGTCGATAACGGAACGCCAAAAAAGATCCAGGATGCATTGATCGAAGGCGCAAGTTGGTGGAATCAGGCGTTTGAAGCAGCGGGTTTTAAGAATGCGTTTCAGGTAAAAGTTTTGCCGGCAGATGCGGATCCGATGGACATTCGGTACAACGTGATCAACTGGGTTCATCGTTCGACTCGCGGTTGGGCATACGGCTCGAGCGTCGTCGATCCGAGAACGGGAGAGATCATTAAAGGCGTCGTAACACTCGATTCACAGCGCGCCCGGCAGGATTATTTGATCGGCTCGGCATTTGTTCCTCAATATGGAAACGCAGCAAACGCTTCGTGCGATTTTGGCCTGATGCCGGATGTCGATTATTTAACAAACACTGATTTAAGATCTGATGCCGATGCGATGAGCGTTGCGCGGATCCGGCAGCTTTCGGCACACGAAGTCGGGCACACGCTCGGCTTCTCGCATAATTTTGCCGCGAGCACTTACCGACGCGGTTCGGTTATGGATTATCCGGCTCCGGTCATTGAAATAAAAAACGGACAGCTCGACTTTTCAAACGCATATGCCGTGGGGATCGGCACATACGACAAATGGGTTACGGAATTTGCTTACTCGGAATTCCCCGCCGGACAGAATGAAAAAGCAGAACTTGAAAAGATCCTCGAAGGCGGAATTCAAAAAGGCTATTTGTACATTTCGGATGGCGACACACGTCCGGCAAGTGCGGCGCATCCGCTTGCGAGTTTGTGGGACAATGGAAGTGATCCGGTAGCTGAACTCAAGCACGTACTCGAGATCCGGCGAATTGGACTTAATACATTTGGTTTGAAAAATATCGAGCAGGGCACGGCGCTTTCCGAACTCGAGATCAAATTGCTTCCGCTATATCTTCACCATCGTTACCAAACGACCGCCGCGATCAAATCGATCGGCGGAGTTTATTACAGCTATTCAGTTCGAAAGAATGAAGGTGCAAGTCCGGGCAAAATATCGGAGATCGTCGCGCCCGCGCGGCAACGGGAAGCGTTAAGTGCGGTGCTTGAAACCATTAAACCTGAAGAATTAGCGATCCCCGAACGCATTTTGTCGATCCTTCCGCCGATGGCGGCAGGCACGGGTTCGGGCCGTTCGGAGCTTTTCTCAAAAAGGACGCGACCGGTATTTGATCCGATCGGCGCGGCGGAGATTGCAGCAGATATGACGGTAAGCGGTTTGCTTGAACCAAATCGAGCGGCGCGTTTGATCACCTTCAACTCCCGCGACGCGTCATATCCGCATTTTTCCGAGATCGTTTCCGCCTTGATCGACGCGGGTTGGAGATCTCCGGTTTCTAAAAACGCGTTTCAAGGTGAGATCGGGCGAAGTGTTCAGAACGTGATCGCTACCGATCTAATGAAACTCGCTTCAAATGAGGATGCACAGCTGCAGGTGATCGCCGCTGCAAATGACGGACTAAAGCAGATCGCCGCGATGTTAAAAACACGCGAAAGCCAAAAAACGGGGAGTGCATTTGACCGATTACTGCTTGAGAATATTGAAAAATTCCTGGAGCGGCCGATGGTTCAGCGAAAGCAAAATGAAACACTTCCCGAACCGCCCGGTGATCCGATCGGTTCAAACTAAAACTTTATTCAGAGGCTTCGATAAAATATGAATGTCCAATTTATGCGCCGGAATTCTGCGGCTTTGTTACTTTTTACGCTCGTACTTCTGACCACCTTTGTCGACGCGAACGACGTGGATAAATACGTTGAAATGAAGATGGCTGAAACCCACGTTCCGGGTGTCGCGATCGCGGTGGTAAAAAATGGAAAGGTCATTAAGCGAAAAGGCTATGGTATCGCGAGTGTCGAATTTAATGCTCCGGTGACGACCGAAACTGTATTTGAGATAGGTTCGGTTTCAAAACAGATCACCGCAGCCGCGATCATGCTTCTTGTCGAAGACGGCAAAATTGACCTTGACGAAAAGATCTCAAAATATCTTCCCGATACGCCTGAATCCTGGAATGCCGTCACTGTACGAAACCTCCTGACCCATACTAGCGGCGTCAGAAGCTACACAAGCATCGGAGGATTTCAGCTTTCAAAAAGATACAAAGTAAAAGATTTCATCGCCGAACTGAGTAAACAGCCGCTCGATTTTGAAACAGGCTCGGCGTACAAATACAGCAACAGCGGCTACAGTCTGCTTGGCTACATAATCGAATCGGCTTCTGGCAAAACTTACTGGGATTTTTTGCGCGAACGGATCTATAAGCCTTTGGGGATGAACCTCACCGCTGACCGCGATCCTCAGTTTGTTATTCGAAACCGCGCTACGGGTTACGAGTGGGAGAATGATCATCTCGTAGGGCGCGACTGGGAATTGACCGATCTTTTCAGCGCAGGTGCGATAGTTTCAACCGTCGATGATCTCGCAAAATGGGTTACTGCTCTTCGCGACGAATCGATCCTCAAAATTTCCAGCAAACAGGAAAGCTATAAGCCGTTTGTTTTGTCGACAGGTGAAAAAAGTCTTTACGGCTTAGGCTGGAATATCGTAGATTTTCGCGGACAGCATATTATTCGTCACGGCGGACAAACAGCGGGATTTGCTGCAAATATTTCTCAGTATGTTGATTCTGACATTTCGATCGTCGTCTTAACAAATCTCGGCACTCAGGGGCTTGGAAGCGCTTTTGCTCAGGGAATCGCGAAATTTTATATTCCTTCGCTGTCTTTAAAATCACTTGAAGCTAAGCAAGACGCCGACCCGAAGATGACAAAATTGGTCAGCGAAGCGTTAAACAGCGCACTAGAAGACAAACTCAACCGCGAACTTTTTACAGACGAATTGATCGTTAATTTATCGTCAGAGCGGATGCAAACAAACCTCAGACAAATATCGGCGTTTGGCAAGCCAAAGAAGCTTGAACTTGTCGATATCGAAACCTCGGATGGCAAAAAGTTATTTAGATATCGCGCGGAAACCCCAAAACGTATATTTTTATGGCGCGCCGCATTTAGCGAAGATGGCAAGATCTCGGAACTGAGTCTTGAGGAAGAGGAGTAAAAATCGTCAATCGGTCTTGTAAGGGCTGGGCCGATCGAATACTTTCCTGTGATTAACGTGAAGTATTAAAAATCCGACACGTAAATAATTACGGGTCGGCGACTGATCGGGAACATGTTACCGACAATC
>JBGTEI010000511.1:0-6655 GCA_041747875.1 Pyrinomonadaceae bacterium
CTTCGAACGAGCACGCTCCATCACTGTCGCGTTTCTGCCTCTTTTCCGGCTTTGCGCCCTTCGCGCCTTTGCGGGAAATTTTCTTAACCGAGCACGCTCCATCACTGTCGCGTTTCTGCCTCTTTTCCGGCTTTGCGCCCTTCGCGCCTTTGCGGGAAATTTTCATAAACCGTGCCTGCTATACATTCCCAGGCCTCTGCACGACCATGAACACGCTCCATCACTGTCGCGTTTCTGCCTGCTCACTGCTCACCGCTCGCCTTTTCCGCAATTTTTTCCATAACCCAATCGTGTATTGTATTTCTGAGTTGCGGAAGGTGATCATCAAAAAAGTGACCGCAGTTTTCAAAAATCTTAAGTGTCGTGTCCGTAACTGCGGACACTTTTGCAACCAGTTCATTTAGGCTTTCCACCGATCCAAATTCGTCTTTATCCCCGTGCACAAACAATATCGGCTTCGTTAAATTTTCGAGAAAACCAAAATCTTTGTATTTATCAACCGGCGTTCCGATACTTATCAGACGAATAACACGATCATCGTCGACCGCAACGCCGCCGCCGACCCAGGATCCAAATGAAAACCCCGCAAGAGTGATCGGCTGTCCCGGATGGTTTTCGGACAAATAATCGAGCACATCGAGTACGTCATCTTTTTCCCCTTCGCCTTCGTCATGCTCATCGGTCGAATTTCCAACGCCGCGAAAATTAAACCGGATCGTTATCAATCCTGCATCGATCAATCCGGCCGCTGCGCGAAAAACAACTTTATTGTGCATCGTTCCGCCGCCAAGCGGATGCGGATGACAAACGAGCGCAACTCCGTTCACTTCGCCTGATGGTTCCTTGAGAATCGCTTCGAGTTTTCCGTGCGAAGCGGGCACAAACAGATTTCCTTTTGGGTACATAACTAGATTGTCGATTTTAGGTTGTGAAAATTGCCTTTGCAAATGCGCTTTGCTCTATTTCGTGGTATTTTGAGAGTTAAATTTTCGTTTCGAAATTTGTATTTCATACACCCTTTTTCTTGACTCTCAACTACAATCTTATTTATTTCTGGTTTTTAATTTTTATGGAAGAGATTTTGAACAATGATGACGCGGACTTGGAAAGTGCCGCAGAAGAAACCCCTGACCAAGCTGTCGGAGAAAGTGTTGACGTTTCCGAAGAAACGGCCGAGCCTGCTCAAGAAACCGAGACTCCGAAGAAAGTTAAGAAAACACGCAAGCCGCTAAAAGTCTGGCTCGAAGGTGAAAATGCAGCGCGTACGCTTTATTTAGGCTTTGGATTTATTGCCATTCTTCTTTTAATGATACTCCTGCAGTTTTCGACATCGGCGATCTGCTGCGGTGATTGGGACGGCTATTATCATATCCGCTGGAGCGCGATGATCTGGGAGAATTTTAAGCAGTTCAAATGGCTTCCCGAGTTTAGATGGCTGCCGCTTACGGTGCTAAATGCAAAAGATTACGCGGATCATCATTTTCTCTTTCACCTGCTACAGATTCCATTTTTGTGGATCTTTGAAGCCGTGACAGCGGCAAAAGTAGCTGCGGTATTTTATGGAACGCTGGCGATATTTTCAGTCTATTGGTTGCTTTACCGCTACAATGTAAATTATCTAATTGTCTGGCTTTTAGCGCTTTTGACATGTGCAAACCCATTCTTCTATCGAATGAGCATGGCAAAGGCTCCGCCGCTGACGATCATTATAACCATTGCGGGGATCTATTTTTTGTTTGAGAGAAAATACGTCTTACTGCTTCCGCTGATGTTCGTATTTGTTTGGACATATAGTCTCTTTCCGCTTTTATTTATCGCGGCGGCTATCTGGGTGGCGGTGATCGGATGGAATGAGAAGAAATTCGAATGGCAGCCGCTCGCTTATACCGGCGGCGGGATGATCCTCGGAAACCTTATCAATCCGTATTTTCCCAACAACTTAAGTCTTTTTACCGAGCACTTCCTGACAAAGATCGGCGGTAGCTTTGATGTTCCCGTCGGCGGCGAATGGTATCCGTATACCGGAACACAGTTGCTTACGCATCTTTCGGTCGCACTGATCGCGATGTTTGTCGGCTATGTTCTATATCGGCCGAGAAATAGATATCTTCCCGAAAAAACTACATTTTTCCTGATCTTCTCGACGATCCTTTTGATCTGGATGTTCAAGTCAAAACGCCTCGCGGAATATTTTCCGCCGTTTGCCATCTTGTTTTGTGCGTTCAGCTGGACATCGTTTATCAGATCCGCGACGCCGCAGCTGCCGGAGGATTTCCGTCGCGAGATCGAGCCTTTGCTTGATTCCGAAAAAACGACCGAAAAAGGCGAGCTTATCGGAACGATCAAGCAGGCAGTGCCCTGGGTACTTGGGACAATACTTGCGTGCCTGATGTTCTACAACTTCGTTGGTATAAATATTAAAGCTTTAGGGATCAAGCAGGAAGGCTTGATCACGAGCATTAAGAACAATCAGACTGACGACAAATATGTAGAAGCGATGGAATGGGCGCGCGCCAATATTCCGGCCGGCGAAACGATATTCAATTGCAACTGGGATGATTTTCCAAAATTGTTCTTTCTCGATACATCACACTATTACGTTTACGGTCTCGATCCAAAATATCTACATTCAAAAGATGCCGAACTGTACAAGCTGATAAAGGATATTACGAGCGGAAAAATTGACGATCCGGCACCGATCATCCGGGACAAGTTTGGTGCAACCTATATTTTCTCTGACGCAACAGAAAACGAAGATTTTATTGCAAAGATCCTCGAAAGCGGTTGGGCGGATAAGGTTTATGAAGACGGCGAAGCCTATATCCTGAAGATCCGCGCAGAAAAAGGCGATCCTCCGGAAGAATCGGATGTTACGCCGGACACACAGGAAGAGGCACAGCAGCTTCAGGATGCGGAAAACGCGGACGAAGCAAATATCGATAACGCAAATCAAAATGTGAACGACAATTTGCTTGACGAAGAAGACGATAGTGATCTTGACGAGGAAGATTATCCTGATGAAGAAGAAGTGGAGAATACAAATGCACGACCGCCGGAATAGTTTGAAAATTATATTTATGCTTTTTGCGGTGGCGGCGATGCTTTCCGGGTGCTTTGGCGAAGCAACTGAAAAACGCCCGCAAAAAAATGCAAACGTAAACACTGAAAAAACTCCGGATGAGCTCGAGCAGAAACTGAAGGCCTTAAAGACGGCTGACTTCGATTATATTTTTACCTTCCGGAGAAAGGACGGTGAAGCATTTGATGCGGAGGACAAGAGTATCTTCAAAGCCCATACCTTTCGAGCCAATCGGCGGCGTCTTTCAAACGACGAAAAGGTTTTGTTTGTCGGAACAAATTACAAGATCGAAGATAAAGATCTAAAAGTATTAAAAGACCGGTTTGAATTTGAAGATTTTTCAAAATCGGAAGAACAGATCGAAAAAGAACGACAAAAAGATCAAAACGCCAACCCGAAAAATACCGGGAATTCAAATAAGAACGAGAATACCTGACTGAAAAGGAGTGAATAACTTGCCGGACAAAAAAGCGCGCAATAAAGGAATCGAGAGCGAATCAAGAAGTACCACGCGCCGGGTTTTCCTCGATACTTCTACACCTTCGTTTACTTCGATCGCGCGCACGGTTTTGGTAACGCTCCTCTTACTTTTTCTGGCCGCACTCTTGCTTACCGCGCTTTATCTGTTAAGTTTTCTTATCTTATTGATCGTCGTATCGATATTTGTCGCGTATCTCTTCGACCCGCTCGTCTCAATGATCCGCGGGCCATTCAAAGCCAGAAACATAGCGCATTTTATGCCGCGGCCGCTGGCGATCGTGATCTCATATGTCATCGTTTTTGGAATACTGGGGATCGCAATAGCGTATCTCGCCCCGATGATCGGGACGCAGATCAGTCAATTTGCCGAAAACCTTCCAAACTATGCCGGGTTTGTTCAAAACTCGCTTGATGTGATTAATTCGCGTTATGAGAGACTGATGATATCGGTTGAGGTCCAGACTCAGATCAACGATAAAATAAGCTCACTAGTCAGCGAATTCGCCAAGCAAACCACGACGATCGCAGGCGGCACAGCTATCAACATATTGACATATCTGCCGTGGCTCTTGCTCGTACCGGTCCTCGCATTTTTTTTCCTAAAAGACGCAGCGATGTACAGTAACTTGTTCTTACGTTGTTTCCCCGAAGGACGTTGGCGGACGCGCGCAGACCTGCTGGTAAAAGATGTGAACAAAACACTTGCGGCATATACGCGCGCACAGCTCTTTTCATGTCTTCTGATCGGTTCGGTATGCACACTCGCATTTTCTCTGATCGGGCTCGATTACGCACTTCTGCTTGGGATTCTAGCGGGTGTTTTGGAATTTATACCCTTGCTTGGACCTCTTACGCTTGGAATTACCGCTACTCTGGTCGGCGGTTTTTCAGACGACCCGTGGCAGGCATTTTGGACCGCGATCTTTCTCATAATTCTTCGTTTAACACACGATTATGTGACCTATCCGCGAATTGTCCGGGAAGGAGTTCATATTCATCCGCTTGCCGTGATCCTATCAGTACTCGCAGGGCAACAGATTGGCGGAGTTCCCGGGGTTTTTCTTTCAATACCGATCGTTGCGATCCTTGCGGTTCTTTATAAACACATTCTTCAGCACAGCGGGAAAACAGGTTTATTTGCTGAAATATTTCGAAACAAAAAGATCACTGAAGAAGAACTGGAATTCTCAGAACTCGATGCTGGCGACGGTATCAAACCAGAGGGTTAAACGTCGGTCCGCAGCCCGTCCTTTGCTTCGATCACAGTGCAGTTCGGCAATTCTTTCGCGATCTCCTTTTCGAGATCGACGTTGTCCCATTCGGGATAAAAATGCGTCAGCACCACTTTTTTTGCATTCGAATACCGCGCTAAATACATTGCTTCGGCAAGTTCAAGATGCTTTTCGGTCGGTTTATCCTTTACAAATGAACATTCGAGCACGAACAGGTCAACTCCTTTCGCAAAACTCCCAAGGGCTTTTGAAAATCCGGTGTCAGAAGTAAATACGAGCGTTTTTTCCCGAGAATCTTTGAGCTGGATCGCCCGGCTTTCTCGTGTGTGCTGAGTATCAAACGAAACAGCTACGAGGTCTTCAAGTATTTGGAATTCCTCAAGCAGCGCGACCTCAATTATTTCAACCGGAAAAGGCTGCTCAAGAAGTCCGTAATCATTTGTTTTATCAATGCGTTTAATGAGTTTTTTAAGTCCCACAGGACCAAAAATTCTCAAAGGTTTCGTCCTTTTCTGAGTTTCAGCTGCGTACTTTGTTCCAAACAAAAACGGCGCGAGCCCCCCGCAATGGTCAAGATGAAAATGCGAGATCCAGATCGCATCGAGGTTTTTCCAGTCGAGATCTTCTTGTGCGATCCGGTGAATTGCCGACGGTGAGAAGTCCAGCATCAGCGAACCTTTTTCGGTTTCAACCCAGTACGCAGAGCTTGTTCGATGAGGATGCGGAACCGAAGTCCCCGAACCGATGACAATAAATTTCATATGATAAAAAGGCAGAAACCCGAAAGTTATGGAGGGGGATTTCCAGCAACAAAGCTCCAATCCTTTGCGTTCTTCGCGCCCTTTGCGGTTAAATTTCCTGTTTTCCGCATCATTTCGCGTATTTCGCGGGCAAAATCTTTCTCAAAATTATCGCTGACGACGAACCCACTCCCTCACGGTCGCGGTTCTGACTGCTCACTGCTCACTGCTCATACACAATTTTGCCATTAAATATCGTGTAAACAGGACGCGTTTCGAGTATCTCTTTTGGCTCGATCGTCAAAAGATCTTTTGAATGAACAACAAGATCCGCCAGTTTCCCAACTCCGATCGTTCCTTTTGCGTTTTCGTCAAATTCCGCATAAGCGGATTCGTATGTATACGCACGGATCGCATCTTCCATCGAAAGTTTTTCCTGCGGCTGCCAACCGCCGAGCGGTTCTCCGTCTTCGCTTTGGCGGGAAACCGCCGCGTAAAGCGTAAGATATGTATTTAGCGGTTCGACCGGAGCATCCGTTCCGAATGCAACATGCGCTCCGTATGATCTAAAAGTATGCCACGCGTAAGCACCCAGTGTTCGATACTCGCCTAAACGTTCAGGCGCCCAACGTTTATCTGTGATCGCGTGTGTCGGCTGCATCGAAGCGATAATTCCGAGGTCGGCAAAACGCTTAAAATCGGATGGTGCGATTATTTGGGAATGTTCGATCCGGTTGCGGCAAAGCTTTACCTTGATGGCCGGATCAGTTTTAGCTAATTCCAGAACACCCGATTTAGTGCAACGACCGGAGTTGACTTGCGCCTTTTCAAACCCATGCAATGCGATCCGATTTGCCTTATCTCCGATCGCATGAAGGCCGATTTGGAATCCGGCCGAATCGCGTTCGACGATCATTTCGATCATCTTTTCTTCCGGCATCCTCGGGATTCCGCTATTTCCGGGATCGTCAGAAAACGGAGCGAGCATCGCCGCCGTCCGTGAACCCAATGTACCGTCAACATATCCTTTTAGAATACCGAGCTTGAGCCGCAATCGATCAATTTTTAACGCGGCAAAGTCATCCCGCTGCTTTTTCAAAGTCTCCAGCGGTGTTTCAAAATTT
>JBGTEI010000512.1:0-7499 GCA_041747875.1 Pyrinomonadaceae bacterium
CGTGGCGGGCAATAGCGATCCTTTCGGATCCGATGCGATCGCAACACCATCCTCAATAGCACCGATTATTCCGTGAAAAATGATTTCCGCGTCGTCCAATACGAGTACGACGTCACCAGGACTAACCGCGTTTTGGTCCACATCAAATCGAATAACCGTAGCGTTTCCATTTGTTTGCTCAACAGATTCGTACTTCATCGAATCTGCGGCATAAGTTAAAGTTTGAACAAAAGATACTTCTGACATTAATTTCTCCTAAACATAAAACTAAAAAGCGAGTCTAACGCTTGAGCAATACAAAGTCCAAAGCGATCGCATCGTGATCGGACAATCTTGTCCCCTCGCGATTCGTTAATTCTCCAATTGTTTGCGGTTTGGTTCCTTCAGCTATCTCAATGTTCCTGCCGAAAAACCAATCAAGTCTTAGCGAAAATTTACCGCCAACCTTTCGTGCCGCCCAGAAAATAAAAGGAAAACACCATTTCGGAACCCAGTCACCAAGATTTGTATTATATGCCGCGTTCTCCATATCATAATGAAGCGTGCCGACCCCATCTTCGTTAAACGCCTTATATTTGAATCCGTGATCGACAAATTCCTGAAACAATCCGCGCTCAAAATATCGATCGGGATGCGGGTAGTGATTTTTCACGACGTTTTTGATACCCATCATCACGCGTCGCCAAAAACCAAGGATCGCAGAGGTCGCGTTTTGCGCGTTGTATGTCGTCGTATTAAAATCGCCGCCAACGATCGTTGGAAGACGAGGGAGAGTTTCCAGGTGCCGCAGAACAAGTGCAACCTGCATTTCGCGGTGCTTTCTCGAACAATGAACGTCCAAGTGGATCGTGACCGCGCGAAATGTTCCCAGAGGATGTTCGACTTCGGCAACGAGCGCCCGGAGAAACCCCAGACGTTTCTCTTTTCCGATCATTTTATCTTTACCGTTTGGAAGCGGAACCGTGTGTGCGTTTTTAAGCGGATATTTTGAAAACATCGCAAGGCCGTGGATCGACTGTTTGTTTTCGCCTTCAACCTCGGATTCAACGCCGCTTCCTTTCTGAAGCGCAATGTAAACGGGCGCGAAGGCATAATTCAGCTTTAGTTTTTGGGCGATCTCGCGCGCGACGAAACGGTTTTCGCTGCGAGCCATTCCATAGTCGAGTTCTGTAAGGAGATAGAGATCTTTATTGCGCAGTTCTTTGTGATTTTCAAGTTTATCGATGATCGCATCAAGATAACTTCCCCTTTCAATATTCCACGCTGCAGTCGAAATATGATCGCCCCCGGAAACAGTTTCCTTCGATGTTTCACTAAAACTTTCCTGTACAACCGAGTTTAGTATATCCAAAACCCGCGACTCGATCTTGCGGTAAACCGTTGAACCTTCCGCCTCTTCGATCGACTCAAATTTCTGCAGGGCAGGAAAATGCTGATTTAGATCGTGTTCAAGTACTTCCGGATCTGTTTTTAACATTGCGCTCATAAAAGGATTTAGAATAACGTTTTAAAATAATAAAAGGCAAAACGTGTAGATCAGTTTTTGCCTTTTACTAACTATTTCTCAGACAACAGAAAATCATCAATCATCGTATCTTTCTTTAACGGGCGCGATCTCGAGAAAATCATGGACGATCTTTGTCGAATAGTCTGCTAGAAGCGATTCCATCCTCTCTTTTGTCCGCGTACGAAATATCAATCCTACGTGTTTTGGTTTATCAACGCGATAGACGATCTCTTCATCAGTATAATGCGACGTATCGGGTCTTTCCTGATTCGCCAATGCGAGCGCAACTCCGGCGTAATTGTCTCTTAGCGTTGGTTTTTGGTACGGATTCTTTTCCGTCGCAGTTTCCAGTTTTCCCCATTCGCGCCAAAGATTAAAACCATTGGCATGCTCGTGAACATTTGCGATATACGCACCGCCAACCCTTGCCGCAACTTCGACAAGATAAAACTCTCCGTCTTCGGAACATTTCAAAAACTCCGCGTGAGCGACGCCGTTTTCGTGTTTAAAGGCTTTCAAAAGACGCTTATTTATCTTTTCCAATTCTTTGCGGTCATCGGAGTCATATTCGACAGTTGACGATGTGAAAACCCCGCCCTGAGCTACCATAAAAGGAGTAGTTCCGTATTCGTTAACGCCGCAGGCAACGATCTTACCGTCTTTTATCACCGAGTCGACATGATAGACATTGCCCTCCAAAAACCTTTCGATCAGGAATTTTGAAGGATGATCCCGCCAGGTTTCGCGGTTTTCGAGTTCATTTAAAACTTCCCACGCCCGTTCCTTCGTCTCACATTTTCTGATCCCGAATGCAGAGACTTCCGTTCGCGGCTTTATTATCCAGGGCGCCGGAGCATTATCGAGGTAATTGTTTACATCCTCCGAACAAAAGATCCCCGTAAATTCAGGACAGGCAATTCCCGCTGCCGATGCAATACTTCGCATCGTCAGTTTATCGCGAAAGCGCAGTGCATGTGAGCGGCTCAAACCCTTAAAGATCTGCAGATATTCACGGGCTTTTGCGGCAGGTAAAACGTCAAATTCATCGAGTCCTACGACGTGGTCGATCCTTTGATGAACCGCGATATTTATTATCTCGCGCAAATAATCATCTTCGGTTGCGCCTGGAACAACTGTTCGAAGTTCATTCAAACTCTCCCATTTCCAATCCGAATAGCTCAGGTCTTCACGTGTAAGAAGTGTGACCCGCCATCCGGACTTTTGACATTCTTCAAGAAACTCATTGCCTTTAAATTCACTTGCGATACATACGATGTGTTTTTTCATAATTGAACTTTAGTGAAATACGAAACGTTAAACCGAATATCTACGGAGAACTTGCGTCACGAAATATGTTTGTTCTATAAGGGAAAACCCGCAAATTGATTTTGTATAATGCTAAAAGAATGGCACAATTTATATGCAAAAACAATGTATTTAGCGTATTTTGGAGTTACAAATGGGTGATATTTTCACGGCTGCATTATTGAGCCACCTTATTATTTTCCTCGTTAATCTGCTCCTGGCGGTTTCCGTCCACGAAGCAGCACATGCATGGACTTCTTATAAATTCGGAGATGACACCGCCTATCTGCTCGGACGCGTTACGATTAATCCAATAAAACATACCGACCCGATCGGGACTTTGCTGATCCCGATAGCGGCATTTGTCTTTGGAGCGATCGGAGGCGCGCTAGGCTCGATCCCTCTTATAGGTTGGGGAAAACCAACACCCGTTAACCCAAGAAAGTGGTCAAATTATAAAAAAGGCAATTTCTGGGTCTCTATCGCCGGTGTATTGGCAAACATGGGTCTCGTGATAATTGGTATCGTGCTTGCGAAAATACTGATGATGCAGGGTTTTGCGCCGCAGGATTTCTTTTTGGGAGACTCTACCAATCCTTTGATCATTTTTGTCGGCAATCTAATGCTGCTGAATCTTTCGCTCGCGGTTTTTAATTTGATCCCGATTCCCCCGCTTGACGGAGGAAAGATCCTTTCAAATTTTGTTCCTGAGAGTTTTAAGCCGATCCTCGATATGGTTGAGCAGTTTGGATTCATGCTGCTTCTCTTGTTTGTATATCTGGGCATTTTCCGGATGATCATCTATCCGTTCCTTATGGGACTGTTTGCGTTGCTAAATGCGATTGGCTAAGCGTCGGAACGCAGGCTGCCAGCCTGCAATGAGTGCGAAAGCACGAAAATAGACTTAATCAACTTTAAAAGATAAATCGAAATTTTATACATCATTAACATTCCCCGGACGCTTCAAAAAGCGTCCGTTGCAGGCTGGCAGCCTGCGTTCCAATTTATATGAAAAAACGTATCTTCAGCGGTGCTCAACCGACGGGTAATCTTCATATCGGCAATTATCTTGGAGCGCTTGTAAATTGGGTTGCGCTCCAGGATAAATACGAGAGTTTCTATTGCATCGTAAATCTGCACGCCATCACAATGCCGCAAGATCCGAAGGTTCTTCGCCAAAAAACGCTTGATCTAGCAAGGATCTATTTAGCAGCAGGCGTTGATCCCGAACAGGCAACGATATTTGTTCAATCCGATGTATCGGAACACGCCGAACTTGCTTGGACGTTAAACTGCATCGCGCGGATGGGCGAACTCGAACGAATGACGCAGTTCAAAGACAAATCCAAAGGACATGCTGAACGCGCAAGCGTTGGACTTTTTGATTATCCGGTGCTTATGGTCTCGGACATTTTGCTGTATCAAACAGACCTCGTACCGGTTGGACAGGACCAAAAACAGCATCTCGAGTTAACAAGAGATATCGCGGAAAGATTTAATCGCGACTTCGGTGAAACATTCGTCATTCCCGAACCATATATACCGCCGGTCGGTGCAAAGATCATGTCGCTTAAAGACCCGTCGAGAAAGATGTCAAAATCCGACGATAATCTGAACGCTTCGATCTTTTTGCTTGATGATGCAGACACGATCACCCGCAAGATCAAGAAGGCCGTAACCGATTCGGGAACCGAAATAACTTTCGACGAATCACGTCCTGCGATCACAAATCTTTTGACTATCTACCAACTTATGTCCGGCAAATCGGCAAAGGATTGCGAAACGCATTTCGAAGGAAAAGGCTATGGAGATTTTAAGCGGGAATTGGCCGAAGTTGTTGTCGAATATATGAAGCCTTTCCAGGAAAAGGTCAATGAATTCGACGATGCGGAATTGGGCGAGATCCTAAAAAGTGGGGCTGAAAAGGCGACTGAAGTCGCGAGTGTAACTTTGAAAAATGTGTATACGAAGATGGGGATCAATTAGTATCCGCCTGTAAGAACTTTCAATGAATTGCGATGAGGGTAGAGTTTCAAAAAACGGGCGAGAAACGCTATGCAGTTTCTATTTGGCAAGATGGCAAGGCTGTATTAAAAATGGATCCTGCCCCCGGATTTGATCTGCTTATGCCGCACGATATGCTTCACTTTTTGGTCGAACAGAAATTAGGACTTCGCCGCGGAATTTTCGGGCAGATCGCGCTCGGCGGAACAGCAAGTTCTTTTAGCCAAACTACCTCCAATAACTCAAATAAAAGAGCTAGTGCGCGTCTCCGCCGTAAATCCGCCAAACGGGACAAGAATCTTCAAAAACACAGTGACGATTACGACCAATCCGAAAGAGCAACAATGATATGTCTTTATGATTGGTTATCAAATTCAAAGAACGTCACGCTAAAAAACCGAGGAAAAGAAATGAAGATCAATGCTGAAAGCACTTTTGCGCGAATGCCTAGTAAGGAAAAAGACGCATTGAACGAAAGGAAACTTGCAGAAATTCGATCTGAGATGGATGAGTTGAGTCAGAAATGGTCGAGCCTTAAGATCAATGAATCGATAAGTCTTGAATGGTCAGCTTAATAAGCCATTTGCAATCAATGATATTCGGCACTTTAAGAGTCCGAACCTATTTTTGTTTTTCCGCATCATACCAAACTTCTTAAATTTTGATTTTCAAAACTGACTCGAAACGCATAAAAATGATACTTTAAATTCTTAAATAATTTTCGGGTCCAAACAATTTAGACAATTTGCTTGCAATGAGTAATCAGGGAACTCAAAAAATTCCAAACAAAAAAAGCAATTCTACCCCTTCGGAAAAGTCGGATGCCGCAAGAAACTCGGTGCCGGGCGGAAAGGAACTGGAAATTGCCGACCTGCGTCTTCAACTAGATGAGCAGGCGCGTTTTGTCGATTCAATTCTTTCTTCGATAAGTGATTTTGTATATACGTTTGATCGGGATGGACGCTTTGTATTTGTCAATAAACCTTTGCTTGATCTATGGGGACTTGATCTCGAAGATGCGATCGGAAAAACATTTTTCGACCTCGGCTATCCCGAAGAGTTGGCCGCCCGGCTGCAATTTCAGATCCAGCAGGTTTTTCATACAAAGCAGCGCGTTACGGATGAAGCAGTGTACGTAAGCCCCGCGGGCGATATAGGTTATTACGAGTATATATTTAATCCTTTTTTTGGACCCGATAATGAAGTGCTGCTCGTTGCCGGAACCACACGCGATATTACCGAACGAAAAAAAGCCGAAGAGGAGATCAAACGGCTCAGCGACCGCAATTACGACATCCTCGAAAGTATAACCGACGGTTTTTTCGCCGTCGATGAAGACTGGAAATTCACGTATGTCAATCCGCAGGCGGGCGTCGTTCTCGAGCAGGAACCCGCAAAATTGATCGGAAAATCCCTTTGGGACATGTTCCCCGAAGATCCTGACAGCGAATTTGAAAAAGCATTTCGGCGTGTCGCCGATGAAAAGATTTCGTTAACGTTTACTACATATTATCCGGACCACAAACGCTGGTATGAGGTCAAAGCATATCCTGCACCTCAAGGGATCACCGTTTATATTCGAAACGCTACCGAACGCATTATTACGGAAAAGATCCTCCGCGTAAGCCAGGATGAGGCTGAGCGACAGAAAAGGCTTTATGACACGATCCTCTCAAATACGCTTGACCTTATTTATGTATTCGATCTCAAGCACCGTTTTACGTACGCCAATAAGCAATTGCTCGAAATGTGGGATAAAACCTTGGAAGAATCGATCGGAAAAACGTGCCTTGAAATAGGATACGAACCGTGGCACGCCGAAATGCACGATCGGGAGATCGATCAGGTGATCGCGACGAAGAAACCGATTCGAGGCGAAGTTCCTTTTAAAGGAGCGCATGGCAGTCGTATATACGATTATATTTTCGTACCGATATTCGGTTCACATGGCGAGGTCGAAGCCATTGCCGGAACGACCCGCGACATCACGGAACGTCAAAAAATGGAAGAGGAACTTCGCGAAGCAGATCGCCGGAAAGATGAATTTATCGCAACACTTGCCCACGAACTCCGTAACCCGCTTGCACCAATTCGATCGGGTCTCGAAGTGATGCGACGTTTCAGCGACGATTCGGAAAAAACAAATGAAACCTTGGAAATTATCGAGCGGCAGACAGATCAGATAGTTCATCTTGTCGATGACCTTCTCGATATTTCCCGGATCACTCAAGACAAGATCAGATTGCGGCGCGAACATGTTGAACTCAAGACGGTGATCGACATGGCGCTTGAAACCAGCAGACCACTGATCAACGAATCTGAGAATGAGTTTTCTATTGCGCTGCCTGATCATCCTGTCTTTATCAACGCAGATCCGATGAGGATCGCACAGGTTTTTCTAAATGTCCTGAATAATGCGTCAAAGTACGGCGATCCTGGCGGAAAAATTTCAATTGACGCAAACATTGAAGGCGGTGAAGTAATAGTCAGCATTAAAGATACCGGATTTGGGATCGAACCCGAGATGCTTCCCCGGATATTCGATATGTTTGGACAAATTGAAACACCGCAAAACGAATCGCGCGGCGGACTCGGCATCGGCTTAAGCGTTGTTAAGAAATTGCTGGAAATGCACGGCGGTGATATCAGCGCGTTTAGCGAAGGCAGCGGGAAAGGTTCTGAA